>JANPAD010000441.1:0-2381 GCA_031429735.1 Bdellovibrio sp.
GAAAAGCAGGCCTTGCTGACCGATTTCACCGCTGAACTTTATCGTCATACAGGTTTTCCGAACCGCTTTTCAGAAATGGGGCTTTACCTCGGCAATTACCGCAAAACTCCGTTCGGTGTCCATGTCGACCGCTGCGGAGTATTTAGCTTTCCGGTTGTAGGTCAAAAAAAGTTTCGCTTGTGGACTTCGGACTACGTTCAAAAACACCCGGCACTTGACCGAGCTTTTTCTTATTCTCAGTTTAAAAAAGATTCCGTTGTAATGGTTGCCGAAGCCGGCGACATGACCTACTGGCCCTCTTCAGCATGGCACATTGCTGAATCTGACGGCCGGTTCAGCGCCACTTGGAGCTTGGGCGTTTGGGTCGACAAGCCGCACAGAGAATTCTTTTCTGAATCGCTGAACTTACTGCTCTCTGAAAAAATGGGAGCGTCGGGTGAATCTGTCGGCACGAAGTTTCAAAATCTGCATAAATCCACGGGTGAAGTGACTGAACTTCCGGCGGCTTTTATGAATTCTATAAACTTGTTGAAAGCTTTAACCACCACAGAGCTGGAAGAGAATTTTTTAAAATCCTGGATGCAGCATATTTCTTTACAGGGCTTTAAAAATCTTCCGCAAGGTTCGGCAAAACCAAGCTTAAATTCACGCGTCAGTTTGCGCAGCCCACGCACTCAAATTCTGTGGCAAACAAGCCGTCTACAAAAAAACAAAGTGCTTTGCAGTTTTGGTGGAGTTTTAATTGAGACTAAAAAATCCGGCGGCCTCTTAAAACTGATCAAGGCTCTGAATGAAGGCAAAACTTGTCTTGTCAGCGATTTTATTAAAGCGACTGGTAAAACAGATCTTCATTCACTTCGAAAACTAGCCGAACCCGGTGCGCTGATTTAAGATCTTATTTCAGCGAATTAAAAAAATTCCACATCACATCATTGGCTGAAATGGCCGTTGACGGCTTGCCGCCCGCAAACCGCGAAGGTTTTTGACCGCCGGGCCAAGAATGCCCGCCCTCAGCGGTCACACAGAGCTGAAGCTGCGAACTGGCCTTACACATGTATAAATCACAGTAGGCTCCTTTTTTCTCAAGAATGCGCTTCGGTTTTTCTTCACAGCCATCTAGTTTGCGCCATTTTTCGACCGTGCCGGCCACTGAAGTAAATTCGTTGATCTGCGTGCGGTCACGAAAGGCGTTTTGACCGGCTCCACCTTCAAAAAGCACATGATCATCATTTTGAGCATGAATGTGCAAAATTGAAACCGGCTTTGAAGGCTGACATAAATCCGTATTGTCAGTTCCCGCAACGGCTGCGACCCCGCGGAAAATTTGCGGCAGTTCGCAGGCTAATCGGTACGCCATCATTCCGCCATTCGACATACCCGTTGCAAAAATACGGGTCGAATCAATTGAAAGCTGGGACTCCGTTCTTTTAATCATTTCTTTGATAAAGCCGACATCGTCACTTTTTGAGTCGCGCGCAAGACCGCAACACTTGCCGGCGTTCCAGGTGGCCAGCTTTCCAGACTTAAAGGCGCTGGGACCGTTCGGAAAAACCGCGACAAACCCTTCAGATTCACTTTTAGATATTTGATGATAATAGTCTTCGTTCGCTTGAATAGCCATGTCGCCACCGCCACCATGAAGCACAACCAACAGCGGCAGCGCTTGCCCCGCAACATATTTTTTCGGGACATGAACTTTGTAGTAACGAAGCTGACCGGCAAATGTGGTTTCAAAAGTATAATCACCGGGGCCCAGTGTCTTTGGGGCAGGCTCTGTAACGGGGGCCGGCTTTGCTTTTTGTTTTTCAATCATGCGGGCTTTAATGAGGTCGCGAAGCCCTGCGTTCGCTGTCGAAAATGTAAAAAGAAACAAAATCAAAACCGAATTTTTCAACATGGCTCTACTCCAAAAACTTCCAGGTGTCTTTGCCGTCAAATCGCCGAATTTTGATTTGATCAAGATCGACATTTTCAAACAATCGGGCATTCACTCCCATGCGGTCTAAGTTCGGATCTTTCGCAACCCAATGACTGTAACAGCCGCAAGTGGCGCATCTCACAAACGCTAAGCCTTTGTCGCCCCATTCATACTCTTGTAGAACGTGCGGTTCAGCCAAAATTCGAACTTGGCCCGGAGAAAAATAGGCCATTAAACTTCCGTACCTGTGGCAAACTGAACAGTTACAAGAAGTTAAAGTTTTCGGAAGCTCATCTTCAATTTGTAATTTGACCGCTCCACAATGACATGATGTTTTAATCATTCGTTACTCCTGCTTTGACCCCCAATACTGTCATGAAACACACGGTGCGGTCAAAAGCCGCTCAAGATCGATTGGCTAATTATAAAGATCAAAAAATAGATAGTGTATTCAATAGCTTAT
>JANPAD010000442.1:0-7043 GCA_031429735.1 Bdellovibrio sp.
ATTCGCCTTCGGTTACGCCTTCGCCTAATTCAGGTAATTTCACCGGAATGGCTGCGCCACCTGCAGGAGCGGCGGCTTGCGGAGCTACAGCTGTTTTTTGTGGAGCGGCAGCATTAGTTGCAGCACCTGCACCATCAAGAGTCAGAATCACAGATTCAATCTTTATAATTTGTCCGGGTTTGAATTTGAGTTCTTTCACAACGCCGGCAACCGGAGACGGAACTTCAACAGTGGCTTTGTCGGTCATGATTTCAGCCACGGTTTGATCAGGCTTAACGGTGTCGCCAACTTTAACAGTCCATTTAACTAATTCGCCTTCGGTTACGCCTTCGCCTAATTCAGGTAATTTTACATCTGTTGCCATCTAATCAATTCTTTCTGCAGTTTCGTTTGTGGTACCCAACTGCTGCTGCTGTTTAAGCTGCTCTTTATGTCGTGCTTGGAATTCCTCAAAAGTTTGGGCTTTAAATTCGCCGCTGCTTGTGAGGTTTTGTTTTTTGTTTCTTTCGATGATACCCTTCATGAAAAATTCGCCGGCGCGATAAGAACTGCGCACCAAGGGGCCCGAAGCCACGTACAAGAAGCCCATAGCTTCTGCAGTCACTTGCCACTCTTTGAATTTTTCAGGAGTCACGTATTCAATAACTTTCAAATGCTTTTCAGTCGGTTGCAAATACTGTCCGAAAGTCACGACGTCGCAGCCGACAGCGCGCAAGTCTTTCAGTGTTTGTAAAACTTCTTCATCTTTTTCGCCGAGACCCAGCATGATTGAAGACTTGGTGTAGATGGTGTGATCGAATTCTTTCACCGCTTGTAAGACGCGAAGAGACTGATGATATTTTGCACGCGGATCACGTACAGAAGGAGTCAGCCGTTCAACAGTTTCAATGTTGTGCGCGAAAACATCGGGGCGTGCCCCGGCTAAGTGAACCACAAGTTTTTCATCACCGCGAAAGTCCGGAGTCAGAATTTCAACGATCAGGTTCGGATCTAATTTTTTAATTGTTTTAACAGTTCGTGCGAAATGATCAGAACCTTGATCGGGCATATCGTCGCGGTCAACGGAAGTGATCACAACGTAATGAAGTTTCATCTGAGAAATAGAGTACGCCACTTTTTCGGGCTCGAAAGGATCAACCGGTGGTAGACCTAATTTTGCATTTCCGGTTTTCACGTTACAGAAGCGGCAGCCGCGTGTGCAGACTTCACCCATCAACATGAATGTTGCGGTTCCGCCGGACCAGCATTCGCCCATGTTGGGGCACTTGGCTTCTTGGCAGACCGTTGCGAGTTTTAATTCGCCCAGCATATTTTTAATGTGACCGTAATTTTCACCGGCCGGGGCGCGAACTTTGAGCCAATCCGGTTTCGGTAAACGAGCTTTTGGAGTCGTCGCTTTTTTCTCAGCTGAGTCGTCTTTCATGAACCACCTTCGGCCTCTTTTTTTGGGAGGCGTTTTGAGGAGCGTTTTAGAGAGTCACTGTTCTATCTTGGGCGCTGAATGAATTCAACCTGAAATGCTTCAGTTCGCCTGTTTTTTAAACACCTTAAAGAGTCGGTTCGGCCGCCATGTCGACTCTCGGATTAGAAGATGAGTCAGGCTGCATTTTAAAGGCTTTAGGGCGTGTAAATTTTTTGCAGAAAAGCATCAATAAAAGGAGTCTTTATGCTTTCGTACGGAATAGTTATTTCAATCTTGATCGGTTTATTTATGCAGGTCTCACATGCCGAGGCCTCAATGGGCCCCGGGCAAACCAAAAATTTTGTGAGTGAGGTCAATTTACTGATTCAGAATTGTAAGAGGTTTAACTGTAAAAATCCGTATACGATCGTCGAACTTTATCGCCGTTCAGTGCAGGCGGATTTCGACGGACTGGATATGAAATCTAAACATGATCTCATGCGCGTGGCCTACGAGCAGGCGCAGATTTGGGCCGACACCATACTTGAAGGTGACTTTGTGGCCGACGGAAAAACGCGGCTCGATGAAGTCCAAGCTCTCTACAAAAATAAAACTTTAATTGGGTACAAGATCACTTACTCAGAGCGTGCCTGGGATACGGCTTATTGCAGTTATGACGGAATTCACAATGAAACGCTGCGTGGCTGTACTGAAGGACGCATTGTTGAAGCGTCCTATGTGACTCCTGATTATGCCTATGCCGTCTATACGATGGACTCGGCCGCCCGATTTATAAAACCCTAAACTGCGATTTTATTGGTCATTTCATGAAAAATGTTTTAGCTTGTTTTCCATGTCGAAAATGAATTTCAAAGCTCTCATGCATGACCCGCTCAGAACATGTTTAACGGCTCCGTTGCAAGCAGCGACTCGTCAATTGGGTTTTGAAATGTCGGTTGAAGATATTTACAAAGCCCTCGTCGAACCGCCGAATCCGGACATGGGCCACTTGGCTTTCGGTTGTTTTATTCTTTCTAAAAATTTAAAAAAATCACCGGCGCAAGTGGCCACTGACCTGAAAAATGTGATCGGTTCGGTTGAGGTCACCTCATCAATCGATGCGGTCGGTCCTTATCTGAATTTTAAATTTACCCCGAAAACTTTAGTTGAGCATACGGTGAAAGCGGTTTTGAACGGACAGACTTTTAAAGCTGATTTAACGACCGATGCACCGAAAACCATGATCGAGTACTCGCAGCCGAATACCCATAAAGAATTACACGTGGGACACATGCGTAATCTTTGTCTGGGTGATGCTTTGGTGCGACTACTTCGCCGCAGCCTTGGACTTGAACAAATTATCAGTTCCACATTTCCGGGAGACGTGGGCACGCACGTCGCTAAATGCCTTTGGTACATTGAAAATCACGTGGGTCTTGAAGTGCTGGCGCAAAAACGCCAAGATCCTGAACGCGCCGAATGGCTAGGGCAGATGTATTCAGCCGGAAACATCCGTCTTGAAGATGAAGCCAATACTCCTGAACTTTTTGAAAAAAATAAGGCGCAACTGACTGAAATTCTAAGACAGCTTGAAGCCAAAAGCGGCCCTTACTTCGATTTGTGGAAAGAAACCCGCGAATGGTCGATGCAGTTGATGCAGCAGGTTTACCAATGGGCGGGTGTTGAATTTGACCGCTGGTACTGGGAATCTGAAGTGGATTCAGCCTCGGTTAAAACAATTCGAAAATACTATGACGAAGGTAAATTGATTGAATCGCAAGGGGCCATCGGCCTTGATTTTACCGCAGACAATTTAGGTTTCTGCATGCTTTTGAAAACGGACGGCACCGGACTTTATGCAACTAAAGATATTGAATTGGCCCGTCGTAAATTCGAGGATTTTAAAATTCAAAAATCAATATATGTGGTTGATATGCGACAGGCTTTGCACTTTAAACAAGTCTTCAAAGCTTTAGAGCTTCTGGGTTTTGAGCCGGCGAAAGATTGTTACCATCTTCAGTATAATTTTGTTGAACTGCCGGATGGTGCGATGAGTTCACGTAAAGGTAACATCGTTCCTTTAATGGAACTTGTCAGTCGCATGAAAGCGCATGTTAAAAGTGAATACCTCCTGCGCTATAAAGATGAATGGTCGGCTGAAGAATCAGAATCAGTCGCCGACACAGTTGCAAAAGGCGCCATTAAGTATGGAATGCTTCGTCAGGATACGAATAAAAAGATCGTATTTGATATGAATGAATGGCTGAAGCTCGACGGCGAATCAGGCCCGTTCATTCAGTACTCTTACGCACGGATTAATTCTCTTTCTAAAAAGTTCGGTGTAGCGCCGACTGATTTTGATGGGTCGCTGCTTTCGCATGAGGCTGAACTTAAACTGATGCAACATTTGATGAATTTTAATTCGACAGTTTTGTTTTCGGCCGAAAATTATAAACCGTCGGCGCTTTGCACTTATCTTTATGAAACGGCTAAGAAATTTAATTCTTTTTATCACGATTGCAGTATCGGTCAAGCGGCTACCCCGCACTTGCGTGAAGCCAGATTAGCCCTCAGCGCAGCAACGGGGCGCATACTTCAGGAGGGGCTTGCATTACTGGGTATTCCGGTACCGGAGCGCATGTAGCCGAACCTCATTATGAAATTTAAAACTCCGCTACTTGAAGGTATTTTGCTTCAACGTTACAAAAGATTTTTTGCTGACGTTGAATATGAAGGTGAAAAAATCACGATCCACGTGCCGAACACAGGCAGCCTTAAGGGTGTCATTGATAAATCCGTTCAGCAAAAATGCTGGTTCAGCCTGCATGGTGATCAAACAAAAAAACTCAAAGGTACGCTTGAGGCCGTGCAGGCTCCAAGCGGCACATGGGTGGGGATTAACACTTCGAATCCGAACCGTGTTGTGACCGAAGCCATACAGGCCGGAATTGAAACCGGCAAAGGTCATTTGAAGCATTGGGCCGATTACCGACACTACAAACCTGAATTCAAAATATCAAAAGAGTCACGCTTAGATGGTGTTTTTTATCAAGCTCCGGAAGATCTTCTCAATGAAAAAGCGATAAAACATTTTATTGAAATTAAAAACACCACCTACGTTGAAAAGCGCGGCTCAAAATTGATTGCGATGTTTCCGGATACAGTCACCGAGCGTGGGCAAAAACATATTGTCGAAATGGTGAAGCTGATTAAACAGGGCCATCAGGCCGAATTGATTTTTGCCGTTCAACGAGATGATGTCGTGGCATTTGCTCCGGCCGATGATTGCGATCCTGAATATTCGCGTTTGCTGCGAGAAGCTATAACCGAAGGCCTCATTGTAAGTCCCATTTTGGTGACTATTGGCCCTGATGAGGTCAAGCTGACCAAAAAAGTACTGCCGCTGATTCTCGATTAATGAGTAAATACGGGTACGGGTCTAAATTTCGTTATTAAGCGGGTCATCCTGAGAAATTTTGTAATGTTTTGATGTCTTCGGACACTTAGAGATAAGACAGAGCATACCCTGCGGGGTAGAGGGAGAAAAGTATGAATTTCATCAAATCAATTTTAACAATGGTTCTTATCATGACGGGTACGGCCGTTTACGCCGTTGAAGCCGTTAACACATTCGGTGCCGGAGGTTCATTTTTCAGTGATCCGGACCGGACAGGCGTTGCGATCAAAGGGACTGATACCGTCGCCTATTTTACGCAAAATAAACCTGTTCCAGGCAAAGATGAATTTAGTATGTCTTGGAAAGGTGCAAAATGGAAATTCTCTTCGAAAGAAAATTTAGAACTTTTCAAAGCGAATCCAGAAAAGTATGCGCCTCAATACGGTGGCTACTGCGCCTATGGTGTAGCAAAAGATAATTTAGTTAAAATCGAGCCTGAGTTGTTTACTATTTTAGACGGCAAACTTTACCTCAACTACGATGCAGACATTATGGCGAAATGGAAGAAAGATCCTAAAGGCTACATTAAAATAGCTGACGAAAAATTTAATTCTCTGATTAAGGGCAAATAAAAAAAGGCCAAGTTTTTAGACTTGGCCTTTTGACAGAAAGAAAACATCAAATCGATCTACTTGATTTGCATTTGTCCTTCTTGAGCAGCTTGTATAGATTTACCGGCCAGAACCGGGCTTGATCCGCCACGTTTCGCAATAACTTGATATTTAAGGCGAGCGCCCATACCCAGCGAATTAAGCGCTTTCGTTTGATCAGTGTAAACATCGATCAGGCGTAATGTGCCGTTCGCGGCTTTAAGTTCAGCCGCAGACCAAGTACGTGAGGCACCTTCTAATAAAGAGCCGTCAGCTTTGATCATATTTAAGGTCACAGTGTAAGATGAAACCACATCTCGGAAAGCCGGAGCCGAATCAGCAATTGAAATCGTGCCTTCTGAGTATTTCAACGGATTCACAGAGACCGCTAGTTTAGAGTTATCAGAAAGCACCGCAAGGTCAGCGTCGCTTAAGACATCTTTAGGTTGAATCGCAAGATCAACACGGATGTTGGCGCCTGTGACTTGTTGTTTTGCAATGTAGTAGCGGTTCTTGGCTAATACATTTTGTAATTCAACGCGTGCCGATTTCGCATCGGCGGCCACAAGAACGATATCCATTGTTTCAACTTGGCCCGGAGCTACAATTGAATCTGATGGGAAGTTTACTTCGACATGGAATTGCAATTGGCGATCAAAAACAACTTTTTGAACATTCTTGCAACAACGGTCTTCGTCACGGTAACGAGTCACTGTGCGAGTGCGCGTTTCTTGACGGTATTTAGTGACTTGGCGAGTGCGCGTCTCTTGGCGGTATTTAGTGACAGTACGTGTTTTAGTAACCGGTTGTTGGTAAGAAACCTGTTCGTTAGCACATTGTTGTTCTGTGTACGGAACGTTTCCACATTCTTGATCGGTGTAGGGTTCATTTTCACAAACTTGGCGATTTTCGCAAACCTGTTGTGAACCGCCGCCTTCACAAACACGGCGTGTTTTACAGATCGGTTGGCCTAAAGCGTTTGTTCCGCATTCGGTAACGTCACGGCATTGTTGTGGGCCAGAGACTTGGTGGCATTGAACTTCGTTATGACATTGTCGACGGTAGCGAGTGACGTTACGGCACTCGTAACGAGACCGAGTTACATCGTGGCAGCGGTATTCATTGCGGTAGCGAGTTTCGTAATCAGTGTATGTTTCGGTGTCTGTGTAAGGAATGTCGACGGTGTATGTTTCAGTCGCTTGATACGGAATATCGACGGTGTATTCTTCTTGCGCTTGGTAAGGAACTTGAACTGAGTAATGTTCGGAAACCGTAATGGTTTTCATCAGGTTCTTGGAAACGCTGCCGGTGAGCACCGAACCGCGTTGTGTGCCGCGGATCTGCAGGCCGCCAGCGTCGGTGGACACCTGCAATGTCGCAATGCGCGGGCGATCGAGAATACGAAGATTGCTGGCCTGAATTCCAAGGTCGAACGACGGATCCTCGAACGACGCGAACCCGACACGACCACTCAGGATTGCGGACCCGCCACGCGGCCCGGACCCACTCACCGTCAGGCGCGGCAACGACAGGTTGTCGCCGCTGAATCGCAGCTCGCCATCCATGCCCACCAGTCGCACCCCGAGTGGCGCGA
>JANPAD010000443.1:0-4332 GCA_031429735.1 Bdellovibrio sp.
CGTAATTGGCTCGAACACGTAGGCTACAAAGTAACGTTTGCCCAGAACTACACAGATGTCGACGACAAGATTCTCACCCGGGCACAAAAAGAGGGTAAGACGGCCTTAGAAATTTCAAACACCTATATTGAAGAATATAAAAAGGATTTTGAGATTTTAGGGATTCGTTTGCATGATGTGAACCCCAAGGTCACCGATTTTATTCCGGAAATTATTTCGATCGTGACGGATTTAATCGAAAAGAAAAAAGCTTACGTGGCCGGTGGCGATGTTAATTTTGATATTTCAAGTTTTCCCGCCTACGGAAAACTGTCGGGGCGAAAAGTCGACGAACTCCAGCAGGGTGTGCGTATTGAAGTCGACCCGAACAAAAAAAATCCGCTGGATTTTGCACTTTGGAAGTCAGCCAAACCTGAAGAAGGTTGGAGTATGGCCTCACCTTGGGGTAATGGCCGCCCGGGCTGGCATATTGAGTGTTCGGCCATGGTTCGCGGGGTGTTCGGCAATCAAATTGATATTCACGGCGGCGGACTTGATTTGATGTTTCCGCACCATGAAAATGAAATTGCACAAAGCGAAGCTTGCACCGGCCAAGACCTGGCTAAATACTGGGTGCACTGGAACATGTTCAACTTCGGCGGCGCGAAAATGTCGAAGTCATTGGGTAATGTTGTCAGCATGCGTGAATTTTCTGAAAAACATCACGCCGAAGTTTACAAATGGATTGTTCTATCTGTTCATTATCGAAGTGTAACCGATTTTAATCAAGACACAATTGACCGGGCGTACTCGGGCTTAGCAAAGTTCTATTCGGCCCTGGCGATGGCCGAGAACGTTCGTCATTCAGACGCAAGTGTAACGCCGGTTGTAGATGAAAAATATAAAACCGAGTTGACCTCGGCTTGGACACAAATCGAAACCGCTCTCAATGAAGACTTCGGAACGCCGACGGCTTTCGCTGTCCTATTTGATGTGGTTCGTAAGTTCAATACGCGAATTCGCCGTGGCATGAAGCTGAATCCGCAAGTAGCTAATCAATGCGATCAGTTTGTTGCTTTCATGAAACGTTTCGGAGCTCTGTTAAGCCTGTTTGAACAATCTCCTCAGAAGTTTTTAAAAGAGCTGGATGACCTGTTGCTGATTAAGCTGGGTCACAAGCGTGAAGATATTGATAAGCTGGTCACAGAGCGTACGCAAGTGCGTGAAGCCAAAGACTTTGCCAAAGCCGATGAATACCGTAAAAAACTGACCGACATGAATATTTCGGTCAGCGATACGCCGACCGGTAGCTTCTGGGAAGTCACAAAGTAATGTTCAATAAACCTGGCCACACGACTTCAAGGACATCATGGATCGCCGGTTTGGCTTCTTTGCTGTTGCATGGAATATTGGTGGTGATGCTGGGTTTGAACTTAAGTCATTTAGCGAATGAACGACCTTTATCGCCCGCCGAGATTGAACTGGTTCAGCAAACTGATCGTCAAGATACTCCACATAAAAACCACTCAGGTTTGAAAAAAACAAAGTCGACGGAAGTATTAGTGAATGGTTTTACCCGCCAGCAGACGGAAGATATCTTTTTTCCGAAAACGAATTATACTGATGTATCTGAACAGGTGGCTCAAAACACGGCTCAAGAAAAATTAGCCCAAGCAGAAGAAAACAGTGTGCAAGGCCGCTTACGTCGTAGCGGTTTGAATCAGGTTTTCGGTGAAGACGGAAACCGTAACTGGGCCCATAACCAAGAGGTTTATACGCGGATCGATTCACATCTGCAGTTTGACTCGCTGTTAGCACAGTACAATCATTTCGGTGCGGTTTTGGTGCAGTTTAATTTAGATGACCATGGCCTGCTGCTCTTGAACAGTTTGAAAGTGAAGGCCGCAGATCCGATTTTAAAAGTTCATGTTTTAAGAGCGATGCAAGCCGGTTTAAGCGAGCCGATGAATGAAACTAAAGGCCACCGCGACCAATTAAACCCTGTTTACCAGGCGCAGTTTAATTTTAAAAAAGGCAGTTCAGAAAACAACTTTGTGCGACAAAATAGTTTCGGCAGACCGGCGTTCTTGTTTGAAAGAACTACCGAAGAAAGACCGGTGGCTGATAGCCTCGGTGGGCAGTTGGCAGATTTAAGCTTATTGGGTAATCCGCTGCTTATGGCTGAAAAAATCGAAAAGTATAATCGTAAAAAACGACGCGATAATTTAAAATTTGATCCTTTTGATAATTATCGTCACGACCCCTTCTATCAGTTGTAGGAGTAATTTTGCCGGCGATTCAGCCGTCTATCCACCTGAAAAGGATATTGTTGCGAAAACTTCATAACTTTAATAACAATCAGTGTCTAAATAAGTATTTTTAATAGCAGATATAACTAATTAAAATAATCACATCTTTAACGTTTATAACGCGTTTAAAAACAAAATAAACGTACCTAAAAAAAAGAAAAAATATTTAACCGTTAGATCGCCTTGCCTCGTCTCATTGGCGACTCATATTTAGAGTTGAAAGGGGATTAGACATCTATGAAAAAAGGAAACATGAATATCCAGTACCACGACTTTCATCCATCTGAGGTATCGAAAGAATTTATTCAGAATGTGATCACGAACATGCTGGACGAGTTACCGAACGGTTCAACAGTGAAAGCAACCTTTTATCTTAAAGATAAACTGATTAAAGGTATGTTTCAGGTGAGATCTTACGGAGGTCCGTTTTTTTCAGTCGCAGTAGGCGAAGACATGCATGCTCTTACGGTTAAGCTGCTTGCGCAAATGCGTCGACGAATTGAAAAGTTTAAATCTAAACAGCATGCCCGTGACGGTTTGAAGCATCTGACGCGAACTCAAAAATTCGACGACTACGAAATAGCTTCGGCTGCCGCTGGGTAAGTAAAATTCAATTTAAAAAAATCATACAAAGGCTCATTATTTATGAGCCTTTTTTAATTTAGAACACACTAAGCTTCGTTATATTTTTTATTCGATCCTTTTGATTTTTCAACCGGATACTTAAGGCCATTCAATTGCATTTTTTCATGAAATGCGCTGCTTAGATCGACTTCGCATTTCTGAGAAAAACGCAAAACGAAAAACAACACATCAGCCAGTTCATGGCTCAACTTTTTTCGAAAGTCGGGATCTTTGAGTTTTTCTATAATTTCGGATTCACTTTTAAAGCGGAACAGTTCAAGTAATTCATTGGCTTCGGTCGAAACGCCGATTGCAATGTCTTTCGGAGAATGAAACTGATCCCATTCGCGCTCAGTGCAAAAGTTTTGAATAAAGTCTTTAAGCGATTGAAGAGTTGTCGTTTGATCCATGGCTTATCCAGTTGAGTTAGAACTTAAGTCCGAGGTCATCATAAACGCGTGCCCAGATCGCGGCCGAAGTTTTGATGCCCAGCTGTCCATGTAAATCGGGGACGTCGGGCCAATGGCCAGAGTTTTCAACTGAGTAGAGATCGACGTGATCCTTAATAAATTCGTCAAGCGAAGCCTTTAGTTTGTAAGAGTGAACTTTGCTGACGCGGGTATCGTTTTCACCGCACACGATGAAATAATGCGGGTAGCGAGTTGACGGAACTCTGAGCTCAAGCGAGGCTCTGGCAAAAATAGAATTGAAGTTTTGCGGATCGTAGGGGTTAAGGTTATCAAATATCCATTGTGGGCCCCATCGGTCAATATGTAAGTAACCAAGGGCGTCGTGGGCGCCGCTAATAGGAATCACCAAACCGAAACTCGACGGTGACAACTGAGCCGCCATCGCTACATTTTCTCCACCGGCCGAAGTTCCGGTTGAAACGATTTTTTCAGGCTGAGTATAGCCTGTAGTCACCAGACCATCGGCGACGGCGATGAGGTCGTAGGCTGCATTTGCTTTTTTGAAACCTGTGCCACTCAAGTACCAAGGGTATCCTCTTTCAGCGCCGCCACGAACACCTGTGCCGACCAGAATACCACCACGTTTTAAAAATTCAGTTTTCATCCGACCAAAAGGTCGAAACAAATACCCGCCGATGTAATTAAATGCACCGTAGGTTTCGATGTAGGTCGGATTTTGGCCGGTTATTTCAGTGTTTTTCAGATAGGTGATACGAGCCGGGATACGTTCGCCATCGCGCGAAGTGAAGTACTCAAGTCGGTTGACGTATTCAAGCCCGGCTTTAATAAATCGAGTTGGAAGCAGTTTCAGCTCGGGCGCCACTGACTTCGCGATATCCCATTTAGCTTGATACTGTTGCCGGTGCGGTCATCCCGGGCGTCAGCCCGATCGGCGGCGCGGTTGCCGGCGCGATCCTCGGCGGCATTGCCGGCGCGGTGATCAAGGGCCG
>JANPAD010000444.1:0-3078 GCA_031429735.1 Bdellovibrio sp.
AAAAATCAAAACGCCGCCGAAGAACTTGAACTGTTGGCCCCAATCTTGGACAGTGCTGATCAGATGTCAGACCTGATGAACGAGCTTTTGAATCTGTCAAAGGTTGAGACCGGGCAGACGCTGGTTAAAGACGAAATTCAAACCAAGCAGATTACCGATGAAGTTTTGCAGGAAATTGAATCGGTTCTTCAGCTTAGTCATAAAACAATCGAAGTGCAGTGCGAAGCGCCAAGTGTTTGGGCCCATTCCGACGCAACAAAACAGATTTTACGAAATCTGCTGATCAATGCGGTGAAGTATTCGGGTGAATCGAGTCAGATCAACGTGCTTTGGAGCACGACACCTCAGTGCATCGAACTACGCGTAAAAGACAACGGGCCGGGTATTCCGGCGGAACATCAAGATCGTATTTTTGAAAGATTTTACCGCGTCGATAAAGGGCGCGGACGTGAGCAAGGCGGCTTCGGCCTAGGGCTTGCGTTAGTTAAACATCATATGCTGAATCATGGCGGCCGTGTCCGTCTTGATTCAGCTCTCAACGCAGGCAGCGAGTTTATTTGTGAATTCCCCCGTCATATCTGAAAAATTTGAGACTTATTTTAGATCCGTTTACCATGGCCGCTGGAAGGCTCTTCGAGCCGCGCTCTTAGAACCTGTTCGTCAGGTGGCCCGTGTGAACCGCTTTGCCGAAGCAATTAAAATTCCGCCGGATCAAATTGTGCCTCATCTTGAAAATACTTTTTGGCGCCCGCAGGATTTTAAAATCTCAGAAGACTCACAAGGTCTCAGCACGACTTACATTTTAGACCCTGCCAGCGTGATTGTGGCGCGGGCCCTTGAAGTGCAACGCACCGATGTGGTGTTAGACATGTGCGCAGCACCGGGCGGCAAATCTGTTATTTTAGCCGAAGAAATGTTTTTTTCAAAAATTCAAGATTCGAATCAGGAGCCGATCGGACAGCTTGTTTCAAACGAAATGTCTGAAAGCCGTCGCGCGCGTTTAATCAAAGTTTTTCAGGAGTACATTCCGCGCGAACACCGCGACTTCGTGCATGTGCGCGGGCTTGACGGTAACCAGTACGGTTTGCGCAACCCGGGAGTTTTTGACCGCGTTTTGGCCGACGTGCCTTGTTCGGGAGAAAGGCATCTATTTGAAAACCCTGCTGAACTGGCCATGTGGACGGAGAAGCGAACCAAAAATCTGAGTATTCGTCAGTACTCATTGCTTTCAGCGGCGTGGTTGGCTTGCAAGGTGGGTGGTCGTATCGTCTATTCAACTTGTTCAATCTCACCTTTGGAAAACGATGAGGTTGTGGCTAAGCTTGTGAAAAAGCGTGGCCCCGAGGTTTTGCGTCCGGACTTCTTAGAGACTTACGATTTTCTGGAAGAAACAGAATTCGGTTACCGCATTTTACCTGATACGTGCGGTTTCGGACCGATGTATTTTGCAGTTTTACAAAAGAATTAGGTACCAAAGGAAAACTAAAATGAAAATATTCTATCAGCCATTCGCAACGCCGGTCGGCCGCTTGCATCTTTACACTGATGACGTCAACGTGCGTGAAATTGCTTTTGAAAATGACTCTCAACATAAAAGATACGTCGAACACGGCCTTGTCGAAAAGAAAAACAAAGTCATGCAACTGCTGATGACTCAGCTTGATGAGTACTTCAAAGGGCGTCGCCGCGATTTTGATTTGCCTTTGCATATTGAAGGAACAGCTTTTCAGAAAAAAGCTTGGAAGTATCTGGCTTCTATTCCGTACGGAAAAATCGTCAGCTATTCTGAACAGGCTAAAAAAATGGGACATAGCAAAGCTGTGCGGGCTGTGGGTTCAACCAACGGTCGGAATTATATTCCGATTATCTTGCCGTGCCATCGAGTTATGCGCGCCAGTGGTGAGTTAGGCGGTTATGCCGGCGGACTCGATATGAAAAAACGTCTTTTGCGTATTGAAGGCCATAGCGATTTTTAATTTCGGATGAATGCGCGGCTAAAGAATTGAATCCGCATTGAATGTCACGGTCATTTCAGTTTGACCGTTTGTGCGGCGGTGCTCGATGCTCCAATGGTACAGTCGGCAAATTTCAAAACAGTAAGTCAGCCCCAAGCCGGTGCTTTCTTCTGAATGAGAACGGTTAAACGGTCGCCCCATTTGTTGAAGTATCGAAGGGCTGAAACCTTCACCTGAATCGGTGACGCTTAAACCATGAGACATCAAACGTACAATGACTTCATCTTTTGAGTACTTCAATGCATTTGAAATCAGATTCACAGCCAGAGATTCAAGATGATGAGATTCGGCCAGCACAGTTATTTCGTGATCAATCATCAAGTGAATGCGTTGCCGGTTGGTTGTACTTAGGTTGTCGACATTTGTTTTAATCAACCGGTCCAACTTGATCGCGGACAATTGAAGCGATTCTAAAACTGACGATCTGACCGATGCCACGCGCAGGTAGTCTTTGATAAAGAGTGAAAGTCGGTGGTTTAAGCTCAACAAGCGGGTGATACGTTCGGTACTTTTAGGGTCGGTATTTTGCTTTTGCAGCGATTCAAGTTCAATAAAAATGTGCGAAAGCGGAGTTTTCAGTTCGTGAGCCAAAAAAGACAAATCTTGATTTTTTTTCGCTTGCTCGAGATGGGTTTGATCTAAAAATGAAAGCAGATTTTTGGCCAGTACTGAAACTTCATCTTTAGTTCGCGCCAATAATTCAAGCGCCTTGCGATCTTCAGCTGCCAATTCGTCTTTAGAGTGATTCAGCAAATGGCGTTGGTTATAGTTCACAAAAAACTGCCCCAGTTGATTCAGCGGCCGCATGGTAAACTGAGTACTGTAATAGGCAATGATCGATGCTAAAGCCACCACCAGCACTAATATAATACTGATCTGATTCAGCAGCGCCTTGGTCTCATTGATTTGTATGTCTAAAAACAGGCCGACTTCGAGAGTGAACTGGCCTGTGGTTAGTGTTAGACGTTTTAATTTGTGATTGTTGACGGTAATTTCAGACCAAGTCTGCGGTGAAATTGTGTCGACAATGCTGCGGCCTAATTCGTTGCTGAAAACCAGCTCT
>JANPAD010000445.1:0-1867 GCA_031429735.1 Bdellovibrio sp.
CTTTGAACGACTGGTGCTCGGGCGGTAAATTATACGGCTGATGAGATGAAAGAGTAAAAATCGAAGTCAAAAAAGGGGTTCCATCGGCGGTCAATTTTTCGCAGGTCCACTTCAAAAAAGGCTCATCATAAATACCCCAAGTGCCGTCATCATCGAGGCTATTCGGATAATCGTCACGCGCGTAGTACTTCTCAACACCGACGCTTCTTGTGAAACTATCGAAATGCATACTTCCTTTGTTGGCGGCATGAAAGAAACTGGTTTTATAGCCACGGCTACCTAATAAGTTACCGAGGCCGATCACCTGGTTGGCCGAAAACTCTGAATCAATGAAAGGTTCTTCCATCAGGGCCGGAATACCCGAAAGAATGGCGGCTACGCCTTCAATCGACCGGCGCCCGTTGGCGAAGCCTTTTTTAAAATCGACAGATTTTTTACGAAGATTGTTAAAGTACGGCATCACTTCGGGGTCGCGCAATTCACTGTATTCTTCTGAAAAACTTTCCAGAATAATAATCACAATGTTGAGCGGTACAGCGGTGGCTTCAACTTTAAAATCGACTTCGCTACGCACATTCAACTGGGCTAGCATTTCTTCCTGATTACTTACATTCAGTCGCTCAAGAGATTTTTTGGTGGCGCTTTTGAGTATTGTGAACGTCGAATTCAACACAAGATTGTTACCGTATGTATTATCAAATATTTTAGCGTCAACGTAAGTCAGCGGCTTGTGTTGTAGACCACCCCGCGACGCCAGTACCGAAACCGCAATAATCAAAAAACTGAGTCGTGCTTTTTTGCCGGCATGGGCCGTCAGCTGAAAACGCCGGATAAAGAAATAAGAACCGACCAGAAACAATAAAACCAGAACAAATGAAGCTAACGCCAACGGTAAATAGGGTAAGATGACATTTGTGACGTGAGCATCCGCCGACAATAGAAATGCAGACCACGTAAAGCGCTTGGCCGTGAAGTTATAGAGTTCGACATCCATGGTGTTAATGGCAAAAAAAGCGGCGTTCAGCATTGCAAAAAGCCCCAGCCACGCACGCGCCCATTTCCGTTGACCGCACAACAATACGGCCCCCAGAAGGCTCAAACCCAAAGTCGGAGCCAATGCTGAAAGGTCAAATCGAATGCCATTTATAAAGGCCGATACCAGCTGTTCAGGTGTCATAGATTTGAATGAAGACCAGTTCCAAACAAGAAACTCAAGACGTATAAGCGTATATAGGGCCAAGTGAAGAATAAAGTACGACAAAAACCACATAAATATACGCCAAGAGTTGCTCATAAAACGAATTTTTGCTACTACATTATTATGAATTCAAATGAAATGAAACAGCGCCTCATTGAGGCTTATCCCGATGCCGATCAACAGCAAGATATTCAGGTGCACGACCTAACCGGAACTTCTGATCACTGGGAAGTGTTTGTTCGTAGTGAGGTCTTTAAAGGTCTTAGCCGCGTTGAACAGCATCAGCATGTGATGAAGGCCTTTGGCCCTGAATTAAAAACCGGTGAAGTTCACGCACTTTCAATTAAAACAAGTCTTAAATTAATCTAAGGAGTTACCATGGCTGAAGTTAAAACACGTATCGAACAACTTTTAAATGAAAATCAAGTCGTACTTTTCATGAAGGGCACTCAACAATTCCCACAATGTGGTTTCTCGGCCCGTGCGATTGCCATTCTTCAGGATATCGGCGTATCTTTTAAAGATGTGAACGTTCTTGAAGACGAAGAAATTCGTAACGGCATCAAAGAATTCGGCAACTGGCCTACAATTCCGCAACTGTACATCGACAAAAAATTGGTCGGCGGCAGCGACATCATGATGGAAATGTACCAAGCCGGCGAACTCCAA
>JANPAD010000446.1:0-29301 GCA_031429735.1 Bdellovibrio sp.
GTTTGCTTAAGCTGGTCAATTAATCCCTGAAGCTGCTGCACTTGTTTGTCTTCGGCCGCAATCTTGGCTTTTTCTTGTTCGACCAAGCCGGTGATTTCTTTTTCTTGGGCATTGGTTTTTTTAATGGCCTCACTATTTTTAACAAGTTCACCCGAAATCGTTTTTTTATGATTTGTTAGGACATCTTTACTTTTTTTAATTTCACCCAGGTTCGTGCCGACGACCGCCACTTGTTTTTCAATGAGTCCCTTGTTTTGTTCGGACGTAACGGCATTCTTGTTTATTTTTTCCAAACCTTGTTTGAGGCCGATCATTTCGGCCGAGGCCGGCACGCTCAGCAGAAGACCTGCGGCAAGGTAAGTTAAAAAACCTGTGATCACATTTTTTGAAATTGAATTATTCATTTTTTCCTCCTGAGGCTTTAGCTAATTCGTCTTTTGGGCAAACATTTGTAAGTGAAGAGCGGTAATGACCGATTTCGTCTTCCCAGACCTCTCCTTTAAACTTCCAGCGGTAACTTTGTTTTTCTTCCGGAGTCAGCGCTTGAGTCGGAGCCCGCTCGGGCGTTGTGCCACCGGCCATTTGGTAGCGCAAGTGCTCGCCGGCACCCGAATAAATTTCGTAGGCCAGGAGGTCTTTTTGCTCCATGATATCGCTCATCACTTTTTGCATACTTTTAAATTGAGCATGCAATGCCGTCGCAGCTTCGGCTTTGATTTTCTCTTTTTCGGCATTTTGCCGTGTCCCAGCCAGGCCGCGCATGCGTTCAATTTTATCACGGCTGCCGTTCAGGATCGCGATTTCAGATTCAAGCGCTAAAACCTTTTGTGATAGCGTTTCGTCAGGCGCCTTTAGTTTTAATTGTTGCTTTTGAATCACCGCGATCTGCGCGCGTAGATTTTGAGCCTGAGCTGCAAAGCGCGTCGGAATCTGTTTGAAGCGAGCAGCTTCATCTTCAATACCGTTAATTCTTTTTTGCAAGGCCATAAACTGCGGGCTGCGCGCCAGTTCAACCACGAAGGCCCGGCTGACGCCGCTGAATTCGTTTTGATCCGGTGACTGAAACAGGCTTCGCACAAGCAGATAGAAATCTTGCGGACTATTATGCTGAGCGCTGAAGTTTTGGATCTGTTGATTCATCTGCGTGTATTTTCTTTGTAATTCAGCGACCACGGTGACCGCATCACCAAACTGGCAAAGGTTGAGGTAGCCCGCCGCACGAATGATATACGAATCGGGCGCGTAGGCTTTTTTAAAGTAATCGGTATGCAGTGAAAACATATTACCGGCTGCGCCCACGTAATCTCCGGCCATAATTTGAGTTGTCGCTTGTTCGACCGAGGACTGCAGCCAAAAACCGTTGTTTTTATCGATTTTAAGATAGGATTGATAAGAAAGCTTGTACTGCGATTTTTGAAAATACATGCGGGCCATCGTCAGATGAAAAAGATTTCTAATCTGAGCATTCGGCGATTTCTCGGCTTGCACGGCGACGGACTCGAGCGTTGTGATCGCCGTATTGAGTTCACCCAAACGATAGTGAGCGTTCGACAAAAGCAAGCGGGCCGATATGATCTCATCTGAATTCAACGGAATTTTTTGCAGTGCTTGTACGGCCTCTCTTAATGATGCCGTTTTAAGGCCGTACTGTCCGCGACGCAAGAGGTAGGCCGGATTAGCCGGAGCGGGTATACGATGGCTTTCAATTTGCTGGTCAACAAAGGCGACATCATCCACCTCAAGAGCTTTTGCGTTTTGAATGAGCTGTTCAATTGATTTTTTCTTGATGTCGCTGTCGCTTGAAGTTTTAGCCACATTGAGCATATGGCTTCGAAATTCTGATTTCAGATCAAAGAAGCTCGAGATGAGTGCGTAGTGATATTCAGCTTGAGTTTTAAATTGAGGGCTACTCATCAAGTCGATAAATAGGCTCATCGCACTTTCATACTTTTTATGAATGTCAAAAAGCAGTAGCGCCTGCAGAAGTTTATATTCGTCTGCGCTGATTTCAATCAGCGACTGGACTTCGTAAGAAGTGTTTTTGATTTCAGGCGGATGAGACTTTTCGATACTCACAACCGCGGGAACAGGTTGAACGGCTTTGCCTTTGAAAACCGCTTGGGCCACCGGTTTTTCAACAGGTTTGAAACGCGGTAGAGTAATAACTGGTGGAGTTTTAAAACGGCGAACCTGAAACTCGCTCAGTTTTTGAGGAGCTTCATAATACCACTTCGGCATCTGCATTTTAACAGGTGTTTGCTTTCCCCCAACCGCCGGAATGAGTGGAATCAGAAGTGTGGCCTGCAAGGTTTGGTTTCCGGGTACAACTCCGGGACGTAGCGGCACGGGGCCGTACACTTGCACGCTGTTTGCAAAAGTCAGTTCGAGAGCCAGCTGGGCCTCGGCCGTGCACGCCGTAAAGATTAGTATGGGCAAAATATTTTTTATCATGTTCCTCAAGTTTTACTTCACTCGTGAGTGAAAAGTGTCAGACCGATCGTAATTGTTGTGTCGTTGGCGCTTTTGCTGCCGGCAACACGGCTTGATTCAGGAGCACCGATACCGATTTCATATTGATTGGTATCCTGTTTATAAAAAGTGTTCTTGATGTCTAAGCGGAACGCCACGTTCTGATTGATGAAAAGTTGCTGCATCAGACCCAGCTCTAGATGCGGACTGTTTTTCATTTCATTGCTTTGTGATTTGTTGCCCAAACCGTCTTTATTTACTTTTTGGATTTCGTAATCACTCATGCCGATACCGGCCGTGATACCCATGTCGAAATACATAATTGATTTATTCATAAAAGACATCTTGGCGTAAAACGGCGAATAGACGACTGAAAGTGTTTTTGAACTTTTGATCAAGTTAAAGTCGGGCTTAGCTCCGCCGAATTGTTTTTCGTAGGCGCTCACCGTGTCGTTTTGCACAGAAGAATAAGAAAAATAGCTCAGCTCAACGCCGAAGTCTTCTGAGAGATAGTAGCCCGCCATCAGTCCTGTCAATCGGGCTTGTGCGAAGGGGTCGTTAATCAGCGGCCCGTAAACGACCGAGCCATAGAACTTTGACGCTTTCGTGAAGGTACGGTTCTGTATGACCCCGTATTCGCCGTCCTTGGCCGTCCAATATTTTTCTTCCAGCTTTTTAATATCGACGCTGTCTTGGGTGGTGGCCGGTGCTGAAGAGCTGACTGCGGGTGTGGCCGGCGTTGCGGCCGGTTTCTCGTTTGACGGTGCGCCGTTGGACTGAAGAGTCCAACAGATTGTCAACAAACCGAGATAAGTGTGCCATTGAGGGTATTTCATAAATGAACTCCATTTCATTTTCTTGTTTAATTCGTGCTTTTAAATAAAAACGGGTAGGTCACAAGTACTTTTGTGCCACCGCGCGGTTCCGGAAACTTCCATTTCGCGACTTTGTTTAAGATACAGTTTTCAACGTTACGGTTTTTTAAAGTGGTGTCGTTAATACTTTGAGTTTCAACCCAGCCGGTGCCGGCAATTGTAAACTTGACGGCAATTTTACCGTAAAGTTCTGGGCTGGCTGACAATTGGCGTTCGTAACAATAAAGAATCTGCCCCAGTTGAGTCTTAATGTACTGGGCGATAATTTCACGATCGAGGCCTCCGACAATTTCTGACTCTTCTTCAATAAGTCCAACGCCGCCTTGGCCGGTTTTTCCTTGGTTCAAGCCGCCGCCGAAGTGCCCCGCGCCATGCCCGCCACCGCGCCCGGTGGTGCCGACCGCTAAACTGGACCGCGTGGTTTCTCCGGTCCAATTGCGTCCGCTCGAGTCCACGTTACCGACCACAGCGAGTGCGCGGCCCGAATCGCCGTTGCCGGCTTTGATCCCTTGTTTGACCAAGATAATATTCTGCGTGCGGGCTTCAGTTGCCGAAACTTTGCTAAGAAGTTGTGAAATACGCGCCCCAATAGCCCCTTTCAACAGACTTGTTGAGCGTCCCCCGCTGTTTGGTGCGTCGTTCTGCTTTGCGACCTGAACCTTTTGCTGCGTCGGTCTCGATTTTTCAATTTGCTTTTTGAAATGACTTTTAATAACGGAGGCGACCGCAGCACTGGTCTGGGGCAGCGTCGGCAAAGTGATCTGTTGCTGTTGGACAATCAGCGAAAGTCCGATCAACAACGTGACAAAGCCGAACAGTCCAAGCGAAGTGCGATTTTTCCTAAAATCAAAATGGGCTGACGCCGACTGTTTTTTTAAAGCGGATACTTCGGACGCCGTTACCGGTACCATTTGAAAGTGCAATTCACCCAAGCGGTACTGATTTTGGAGATTGAAGTCTAAAACGTGTTTTTGCTGATTGTCGCTGTAGTCGAACTTCAGATTTTTTCCTAAAAGATGAGTCTCCATAATTTTTTGGCCGAGACTGATCACAACCATGGATTCAAACGTCTGATCGGGTTTTTGAAGAGAATGTAGAGTATTAATCAAAAACGAGTCGCGCTGAATTAATGTTAAATGCAGTGCTGAATTTTGCAGTTGAATGACTTCGCCGGTCTGAATACGGTGCAGGGCCTCGCCATCCGTGGTATTAAAATTGATCAAATGCCACTGACGATTGATACATTTAAAAACCAATTCATAGCTACCGGTGCTGGCGTCAATTGAATGCAGTTTCGCTTTGCGCGATTGACCAAAAGTCACTGGCGCCGAGGTTTCGCTCTGCTTCCATATTTTAACATGACCGTCCCGATGGACCTGCTTTATTTGAAGAACAAACATTTCAAACTCCGGTTATTCAATAAAAAAAGATGTTTGGCGGATCTTCGTATCGAAACTCTCTTGTATTTTGTAAAGTGGTTGAAACTTAAGTCCGCGTTTTTGCACGAGGTAAGCTCCGTCAGGGTTACGGATCGTGCCTTTCAGATTCATTTCTGAAAAGTTAACTTCTTGCACCGCTCTGGTTTTAACAGTTTTAGCGTCGACTGTTGCGACTGAAGCGAAAGTAAGCGCAAAGAGAGTCAGTCGGCAGGTCCATGAAGTCCATTTCATTTGTGTACATCCTTTGTACTTTGGTTAAGCAACTCATTAATGACCGCCGACGTTCGATGAGAGTTGGCTTTGTTGATGAGTAAAATTCAGAAAGTGATTCATACCATAATTATAAATTTGCTTTTCAGTTAATCTACTAAATTCTTTTTTTGCCTGCTTGTAATCCCGCTCTGAGAAGGCTTTCAAACCCGTGATCATCGAAAGTTCGGGAATGTCTTTTTGAATGTCTAACATTTTGTCGATATTCTTAAAATACGCAGTTAAACCGATGGCCGTGTAATCTAAACGAGCCTGTTGGTAAACACTCAAACTCAAGTGATTATTCTGGGTAACAGATTTTTCAATCAGCCATTTTGAAAGGCGTAATTCCTGTTTTTCATAGGCCATCACGCTGAGTGTATAGAGGGCCAAGGCACGCATTTTTTTGTTTTCAGCCAGTTTCAAGGCCATCTTCTCGGCCTGGGCGTAACGGCCATTGGCTGCGCAAACAGCGGTGGCTTCCCATGAAACTAGCGAGTCACGGCACTCTTTAGTTTTGAGCTGGGCCTGACTTCGAATGGAATTGTTGTCAGGAAGAAAGTAGTAGGATTCGAAAATCTCTGCTGACGGGGCTTTGAAGTTCTTCTTGTCAGATTCGCTGGCCAGAATACTCTGCCAAGGAAGTTCGTTCGGTAAAGTGCTGCCGACATTGTTCAGTTCAGCCATTTTTTTACGGTTGGCCAGATGTCTTTCGTTGAATGGGGCGATCAGCGTTTTTAATTCGTTTTGGATCTGTTGTCGATCAGCTGCAGATAAAGTTTCCGGTAAAACGATATTCTGAATTGCACTGATGAAGTGACTGTAAAGACGGTCAATCCCTTCTAATGCGGATTTTTGTACGGGCTCACTGTTCGACATTTTCAGCGCGGATGTATAAGCCGTTAAACTTTTATCAAGTTTTTCAGCTTTCATGGCCAGAACCAGTGAAAGTTTATCTTCGCGGGTTTTCAGACTTTGCGCGCGAAATTCATCTTCAAGAATACGAGCTTGCAGCACGCGGACTTCGGCCCGCACACCTTCATCAACATTCCGGGCGTTAATTTTCAAACTCATTTGAAAAGCTTCTCGAGCTTGCCCCTGTTCAAGCAACGTCTGCGCTTGGACAATCAAAATTTGAGTGGCGTAAGGCTCAATTTGCATATTCAGCAGTTGCTGCTGCAGCTTACTGTATTCAGGTGCAGTTTTATTCTGTTCAAACAAACTGAGGTAAGAGGGCAGCAGAGCTTTCTTTTGTTCCATGTTTGAGTCGTTAAAAAGTTGAGCATAGCACGTTAAAGCTTTTGATTTTTGCTGAAGCAGATCCGTCAACTGGCATTCGAGCTGACGGTACGATCGCTCTTCGTTCTTTTGTAATTTTGAGAGAACTGCAACAATGCGAATGGCTTCATTTATATGTGCTGAATCGATATAAACCTTAAGAGCCTCTTTTAGAGAATCTGTATTTCGCGAGTCAGTCGGGTAGTCGTCATAATATTTTTCGCTGAGCTGCGCTCCCAAAAAATCTTCTTCGGCCGCGTAGGCTTGCGCAATGGCCTGCCAGTGAGCCGTCTGGGCCATAGGTGTCTGTCGATATTCCGCAGAAAAACCCATCAATTTTTCGATATGTTGTTCTGCAGACTCATTTTTTTCAGGATTTGCAATAATGGCGTAATGCGCTTGCTGTTGAAGCAGAATCAATGATTCGCGACGTTTTGTGTTTTCGGTTTTTGCATGTATTTTTTTAATCTGTGACAAGAGTGTAACATAATCTTTTTTGATGTTATAGATATCCAAAATCATATCCTCGGTTTGCAACTGAAATTCGGCCTGGAGCTTTTGCGATACAATTGAATTGAGGTAACGAAGTGAAAGGTCATAGGCAGCCTGCTGATAGGCAATAAGCCCCAGTTTAAATGTGATCGGTATGATGTACTCGCCGGTTTTGAATTCTTCAATGTAACGAAGTGAAAGCACTTTTTGTTTTTCCGTCAGTTCGCTGGAAGGTTTAGCACTGATCATTTTTTCCACTGAGAAAAGAGAGCCGTAAAGCGCATCATGTTTCATTGCTGCCGGACAAGCCGGTTGCAGCGAGATGAGCTCGTATTGTTTCTGGGCCTTGTCGAACTGGCCGATTTGAAAAAGCAGATCGGCATAGGCATAACGTGAAGCTGAGTCAGGCTGTGTGATGGTGTCGTTTTCAAGCAGTATTTCAAAAGCTTTTTGAGTGAGCTCTGAGAACTGTTCGTGGGTTTTGTTTTTGAGCCAGATTTCCCACCATTTTTTTGAAATTTCGAGACTGACTTTTTTAAATTCCGTAAAACATATGTCGGTCGCATCGTTGCGCTCGTGATTGCGTTGGCAAAACCTGGACATGCCCTTCATTTTCTCAATGACAGCTTCACGGTTTTTCAGAGTTTCGTGGGTTTGAATCAGACGAACATACAGCTCAGGTACTTTCGGGTTGGTCGAAAAGCGTTCAATAAACTCGTCAGCGAATATGCTGATCTCTTTAAAGCGAGAATGCGATTCGTAAAGGTCGGTCAGCGCCAATATAATAGAACCGAATTCTTCGTCGTTGGTTAAAGGTCTGAAAAACCCGATAACCTGCTGAGGTAGCAAATTTTCGCCGCCGAAGAGTGTCAAATCACGTAAAGTCTCCTGACGGAGATTGTACTTATTTTTGTCGTTTGTGCCGATCGGATTTATTTTCAAAACCTCAAGCAGTTGGTTAATGCCGGAGTCCGTTTGCTTTAAATTGTAATAACACCAGGCCGACTTATAAAGTCCGTAGGGGTAGGCTTTTGAATTCTTAAATTCTTCAATGGCTTTAAACTGCTCGAGTGCGCGAGTAAAGAGCTGTTTTTGATAGTCAATTTCGCCGGCCTCAAGCAGAGCATCGGGAACCAACGGCGACTTCGGAAATTTTGATATCAAGTCGCCATAGTGTTGGCGGGCCTTCGGCAGCTGCTGTGTTTGCGCGTAGGCCATAGCCGCGTTGAAGTAAACGGCATCTAGAGTGTCATATTTTGGAAAACGGCGGATCATATCTTCGTAAATGCGAAGGGCTTCGTTCAATGGTTTATAGGCGGTTTCGCGTGCTAAACCGATTTGTTTCAATTTTATTTCTGAACTTTCGTTTAGGTCAAAAAAACGCCCTGATTTACTTCGACGCATATAAAGTTCGGCCAATCTAAATAGAAGATCGGGTTCTTCCGGAGTATTTTTTCGTTTTTTTATTATGCCTTGAAGCATTTCGATGGCTTTTGTCTCCGACTTGATAATGAGAACTTCGGATTGAAAGCTTTTTTTCTGAGCGATCTCTTCAGAATCACCGGTCTGCTGAATTTCGTTGAGCAGACCCTTAGCGGGCTCTTGATTTGACGGGGCAATATCGGCGTAAGCGGCAATGTGAAATAAAACTAAAATTGAAATTGTCGGTAGCAGTCGCATTTATTCCCCTACGGTCGTAATCAGTTTAAGGTTCGGAAAGCCGGCCATAGATGCGGTGTACATCACTTTGCGGATCAGTGAATAGGGCAGGTCTTGATCAGCCAGCAAAAGCACCTGGCCGCTATTTTTCAGATTTTTCGATTTGGCTTCGAGATTAAGTTGATTGAGTTTTTCAAAAAGAGGTTTGATAAAAGAAGGATCATGAGGGTCAAGATTGGCCCCGGCGATATCTTGGTTTTCGACTTTGGCTAAAGTGGTTTGATCCATCTTGAGCTCCCTCGGACTGAGTGAAATTTGGATGCCGTTCACCGGGTTTTTTTCTGTGTTTGAGGTCGGCAGACGCACGTTTTCGACCGCTTGAATTTGGGCTTCGCCGGCCGCAAAGTTCTGCAGCAGGAACACCAGCAAAATGGTAAACATATCGGTCATTGAAGTAATGTTCAGAGAAAAGGTCTGATTTTGTTTTACTTGCGGTTTAAAGCGCGTGCGCGGCATCTTAACCTTCCGTCATTTGGCTAAAGATGACTTCCGGAAACATGTAGTCAGTCGTCGTCATTTCGCCGGTTTTAGTATCTTTAATCGGAAAGCGGACACTTTTTTCGCGGGACTGGCGGACCTCATCCATCAGTCGCACGATTTCTTTATAGGAGACATCTGCGCCCGGATCGAACTGCACCTTAAAAGCTTCCGGATATTGCGTCTTAACCGCCTGCATTTTTTTGTTCAAAGCCGCATAGTCGAATTTTTTATCGGATGTTAAATCAATGTGTTCTGTTTTACGATCGCCGTCTTGTTCGACGAGAATCTCGATGCCGTGTTGGCGGTCAAAGCTCAGCATGATGACCGGATTCTTAATCTGCTGTTCTTGTTTGGCAATGGCCGCCTGTACGATTTGCGGGAGTTCTGTTTCGACCATCATCATTTGCACAAACGCTGACGAGATCAACATGACCGGAACCAGTTTAACCATCACGGCTAATAACGGAGCCAGATCAAGTTCAAATTCAGAGTTGTGATTAATCGCAGGTTTATAACGTCGTCTCATGATCTACTCCTTTCTATGAAGATTTAGCGTGAACGGGTGGAGGTTGAGCGCCGCCGCCCAATTGTGCTGATTCAGGAAACACCATTTCTTTATTGAAACCGCTCAAGTGCGAATTGGTCAGAAGCTCTGTTAGCTTCGAACATTTTTCAGTGAGTTGCTCGATCAATTCATTCTGGCGGGAGACTAAAAATGAGTAAGCCACCATGGCCGGAATGGCTACGGCCAATCCGAGTGCCGTCGTGTACATTGAAACTGAAATACCGTTCGCCAGCAAAGCCTGCTTTGTTGCCGGGTCGGCCTGGGCGACAGCTTGGAACGATAAAATCAAACCATGAATCGTACCCAGCAGTCCCAAAAGCGTTGCCACGTTGGCCAACATTGAAAGGTAATGAAGACGTTTCGTGTAAAGTGGCACAACTTCAGACATCGCAATGTCTTGCGACTGAAATATGGTTTCATCATCGCGGTCGGCTTTTTCAAGAATCAATTTGTAGGCATGGGCCAGAGGTTTGCTTTCAAGCTGTGCGCACAGAACCAAAGCCTCCTCATGCTTTTTGCCCATGACCAGATGAAAAACTTTTTTTGAAAATTCTTCGACATTAAGCCCGTAAGAAATGTAGAGAGTTCGCGTGCGTTCTATGACCAGTGCCGTGGCGCCGGCGCCGACAAACAGAATAATCCAGCCGACGAAACCTGCATCTTTAATAAACTGTAAAAAAGCCATCATGATCTTTTCCTCCTGAAAAGTTTGTTAAATATTGAGACTAAGCTGCGACGCTTGAAACCCAGTGTTTGATCTGGCGCAGGCCGTGGCTTTGCATTTGACTGAACCGAATGGCGTAGTAAAGTCCCGATTTTGCGTTCAAACGCTGCCGAGTAAAGTTTTTACGAACAATCACGGCCTCAACATTAAAAGACTTCTCGTCTACATTATTCAGTTGAAAATGAAGCTTAACTTGATCAGCCACCTGTAAAAGTGGGGTGTTCATGAGACAAAGCGCACCGTTTTCAGACACAGAGACCAATTCACCGTCGAAGAAACGGATCGAGTTATGCCCCATCAGCGGTAATTTTTTTTCAACGCGCGGGTTTTTGCGGGTAATAAAAGCCTGACTCAGTTCAGTCTGATTTTGCAGCAAAAGTTGAAATCGGTCTGAACTGAAATCATCGATTTGATAGAGAGGTGTCCAGTGATCAAGAGTTTCGTTCCAGGCATAGTTATAATCCATCAGCTGATTCTCTTGAATCATCTCGATCATTTTTCTGTACGTATACGGCCCGTATTTCTGTGTCCCGATAAGAACGTACCAATTTGTATTTTGTTCGGTCATTGCACGTCTCTCCTTTTAGTTGACTGAGGCTGGGTCAAAGTTAATCGTGACAATGGCGCCGGCCTGTGGGGCTGACGCGCCTTGAATGCGGATTGAGTTCGTGACAGAGTCATAGCTCCAGCCATTCACATTGTCTTCGCTGATCAAAACACCGTCGACCAGCACGCGGATCGAGGTCTGAATCGGCTGACGATTTAAAGCAAACTGTGCTACGATCTGACTGGCGATGGCGTCACTGATATTATTAAGAACCAAATCGAAGTTCTGGCACAAAGAATTTTTGCTACCGCCCGTAGCGTCGGCTAGGTCCATGTAGCGTTGACCAATTTTTCGTCCACTTCCTAGAGTCGTACGGCAAGCGCTGTCTAAAATTGAAATCGTCGAAACCGAAAAATCCTTCGTGGCCTGTCCGGCCGTGAATGTTTCAAGAAATGACTTGTAACTGGTAACGGTATGCATTGTTGGCTGCGCGTAAGACTCATTCATATTGATGTCATCATGCGAGAAGTCTTCTTCATCAGAAACAATCACCACCGACAGATAAGCATCGCTGCGGTGAAAGCCTACATTTAAAGAGCTGCTAAGGCTTGCTTTAAAACTTGAGAAGGCACGTTCGTCGCCGCTTCCGCCGGTACCGACATTCACGTTGCTAGCAAATGCGGCTTCAAGTGAAGGCGTATTGCTGTCAATAACATAAAGTGCAGGTGCCGTGCCCGAGCGAAACCTTGTTTGCTCTAAATTACAAAGCGAACATCCGTTTGCAATAAATTGATCGCCGTAATAGGTGTCGGTTGTCGATACGGCAATTTTAAAATTATAGCCTTTCGTTTTGAAGAAATTAATAAACGAAGGGAAATTTGCGGCAAGGCTCGCCTGCGAAGAACTCATCGAACCTGAATTATCAACCACAAACAGAACATCAAGTTTACGAGGGACGTATGTTGTCGCTTGTTGGTATTGCTCAGAAGTTGAAAGCAGAGAAAAATTACTGCCGCCTTTATCGCAGGCTGAAAGAAAGGTGATTCCGGCGGCAGTCATAACAGCGATTCGTGACGAGATCATGTCATCCTCCTGAAGGTGTTGAGTTTCGACATCGTGTCGAAAGCACCGGTGAACTCGGTCGTCGAAAATTAGAATAGCTTATGGGCCCGTTTTGTCGGTTTAAAAGGTAATAGAGCGTAATCTTTGGGGTTTACACGTAAAGAGCTCAGAATAAGACAAGCTAAGTCTCTGAAAAGACTCATTTGTGAAAAAAAAGGAAAAAATTTAAAAAAATATTTCGTCTAGTACTTCGACGAAAAGTTGCGTTCTATTTTTTGAATCATAAAGAAAATGTCAAAAGCCTAAACAATACAGCGAATATCAAACTGTGGTTGAATTGTTTCATTATTCTTCTTGTTTAGCTTTTGCCCAGAGTTTTTCTTTTTCTTCAGCTGTTGTTTGCACAAAGGCCTCGAGCCCTCCGCAAAGCTGCAGCATTTTTTCAAATCGCGAGGCGAAGCGGTCGTTCGCACGACGTAGTGCACTTTCGGGTTCAACTGAAATATGACGTGCAACTTGTGCCGCCGAAAACAAAACATCACCCATTTCGTGTTCGATGTGGGTTAAATCTTTTTCGGTTAAGGCTTCTTCAAGCTCTGCTATTTCAGCTTTCAATTGGCTTAAGACTTGTTTGGCTTCTGACCAGTCGAATTTATACTTTTCGGTTATTTCACCGATTTTATGTGCGCGCTGCAGAGCGGGTAGTCCGACCGGCACATCGAAAGTCCTTTTCTTTTCAACTTTGTTTTTCTTTTCGGCTTTCTTGATTTCGTCCCAGTTTTTTAAGACTTCTTCTGAATTTTGAACTCGCGTGTCGGAAAATACGTGCGGGTGGCGGCGTACGATTTTCGAGGTGATTGAATTAACCACATCGCTCATATTGAAAGCCTTGCGCTCCTCGGCCAGTTGGGCGTGCAGTACGACCTGAAACAAAACATCACCCAGCTCTTCGCACATATGGCTGTCGTCGCCACTTTCGATGGCTTCGACCATTTCAAAAGTTTCTTCAATGGCGTAGGGTGTGAGAGTCTGATGGGTTTGCTCTTGATCCCAAGGGCAGCCGTCGGGGCCACGCAGGTCGCGGATAACTTGCACAAGAGAATCAAAATGATTGAGTGTTTTTGGTGGGTGAGGCATAGTCGAATTGTTGCATGAAAGTCATTCAAGTCAATCAAACTCAAAAACGTCGCGCGTCTGAAGAAGAGAAAATGCTCAGTCTTCAAGTGCAACAGATTATGAAGCACTTGAAAACGAAGCGTGTTCGAAATAAAGCGCTGCTGACCGAAAAAAAAGAACTCACAGTGGTCTTTCTGAAACGCCGTGATATGCAGCAAATTAATTTCAAATACCGTGGTCATAACAAGCCGACCGATATCTTAAGTTTTGTAAGCGCTGACCCACGCTCGCTCGGCGAACTTTTACTTTGTTCAGATGTTTTGAATCTGCAAGCCCGCAAACAGGGCCATAGTCTGGAAGCTGAAACCCTCTATATGTTGATTCACGGTGTACTGCATCTTTTGGGCTATGACCACGAGCTCTCAGAAAGTGAAGAAAAAGTCATGTTTCGACTACAAGAAGCCTGTTTTCAGCACTTGGTCCAGTCGTAAACAAAAAACAACAGAAATTCGCGTCACTTTATCGTAATCTAAAGAGGTTAGGGAGATTCTATTCATGAAAATGTTAATTACGTTTTTGCTATTTCTTTGTGTTCAGGCAGACGCTTATCAGGTGCAAATTCGTGTTTACGATACCATTCGTAAAATGAACGGCAGCAAACCTGTCGCAACTGAACGTCAGGTCGCTGAAGCCGATGCGTCCGCTGAAGAAAATGTTCTGGTGTATCATTCGCCGGACTCAAAACAGGTGAATAAAACCTACGTCGTTACCGCGGACACCTGGAGAAATTTCAGAAAGCAGGGCAACACGCGACTTGATCTGTTTTTGAAACTTTATTACGCCAATACGAAAGATGTTTCCCGCTCGGGTCAGCGTCATGTCGGTTGCTTTCTGGGTAACGCTGAACAGGTGGCGCGCGCGTTTTTTAAAAACGAACTTCCGCTTTCAAATATCGACAAGCATTATTTAACTGTCAGCGAAGACGGTAAGCTGATTGGTTTTGAGTTTGACTATCTAAACGCATCGCCGGGACGAGCTTTAGTCGATGCTCATTTCCGTTTACCACATTGTATTCAGGGTTCGAAAGCGCCTTTGATTGAGCTAGAGCAAATAAAAGCGGCCCAACGAAGTGCTCAAAATGTTTGGCCTGAACCGGCCCGTGCAGTCGCCAGCGTACAAAATATTCGCTTGCCGGCTTCTAAACTTGAAGGTGAAAACGGCTTTGATATTTTCGATCAAATGAACCCGAGCGATGCCAACGCTGAAAGTGCAAAACGTTTGCCACGCTTCAGACTGAAAGCTGACTACGACCGTATCACGGCGTCAGCTGGCAGCCGCCCTTGGCGCGGTATGGATATCAGCACGGAAGAAGGCGGTCGTAAATTCGCTCACGCTGTATTGGATTATTTCTATGACAGCTTAGTGACCGACTTGCAGAACACGGATCAAAACTTTATCGCGCACAACACGCCGGCCGGAAAATCGCAGTGGTGTCACATGCCGTGGCTGAACGTCGGCGATTCGGGCCGCGAATTGATTCATGGTCTGACGAAAGAACGCGATCTTGAAACCTCGAAAATTTATCCGGATGCGGCCACCACAAAAGAAAAACAAGGTTCGGACTGGGGTATCGGTTTTTACAACGATATCGCTTGTGCGACCGCATTTAATATTTTTGGAAGCGCTGACCGTCAGGCTTCGACTCCTGACTTTACAAAAGCGAATTTTCCGGATGGCAGCGTTTCGGTGAAAGTTCTTTTCACCACAGCTAATTTAGACGCCTTAAAAGGCGCCTACACTTGGACGGCGAACGTAAGTAACCCGAAATCAACTTCACGTGCGTTACGCCCGGTGCGCATGGTGCAAATAGACGTGGCCGTTAAAGATTCGACTTTAAAAGGGACGCGACCTGAGGTCGACGGGTGGATGATGACAACATTTTACTTCGACGCAAGTTATGTTGCACCTTCGCGCCATAAAGAATACGTAGGCGCGCTTGCTGGATTAAATAAAATGCGTCCAATCGGCATTCAAACCGGTTTCGACCCATCGACGTCGCTGATTTTCTCAGATGCGAAGACGAACAGTGCTAACAACACGTATTACGGTGCCGATCCGAAACTGTTGAACGGCCCGGCCGACAATCCGAAAGCTTCGTGTCTGTCATGCCACGGCGCTGCCGGTACATCGGTCAGCATGGTTCCGGGTATTAAAGACTTCAAAGGTTTCAGTTATGTGAAAAACCAAGGCCTTGATTTCAGTCAGCAACTGGCTTTAGCAAAACGTAATTACGAAACACGCTTCGGCCAAAAAGCCGCCGCCTGGAAAAACTGATTTTGATCCGTCTGGTTTCTGAATCTGAACTCGCATCAGTTTTTCAACTGATGCGAGAACTCAGGCCTCATCTGACTGAAAAATCATTCAATGAAATTTACCAAGCAGCAAAAAAAGCCGACGGTTATGCGTTGTACGGCTACTATCAGAACGCCGAATGTATCGGGCTGATGGGAACCCGCTTTTTAAGTGATTACGTGCACGGTTTTCATCTTTATATTGATGATCTGGTCACTTCTGAAAAAGCCCGTTCAAAAGGTATCGGGGCTGGGCTACTGAAATTCGCTGAAGACCTCGCCACAGAGAAAAAATGCAGCGGGTTACGTTTATGTACCGGAGTCGACAACAAAGACGGCATGCGCTTTTACGAGCGTGAAGGCTGGGCTTCGCGAGCTGTGGTCTACAAAAAGAAAATGACGACATGAAAATACTTTTAGTTTCAGCCGTTGTTATTTTGTTCGCTTCTTGTGCTCACAAACCTGAATTTAAAACTGAAATGCTTGAAATCAAAGAAGCGCAGATTGCCTTCGACGGCAAGGCACTTAGTCAGGATAAAATTGAAGAAGATGTCGACTTTACAATTTGGGCTCTTGGCCGTGCCTATGCGGGCGCCGAACATCTGCCGGCTACGCACCTAAAATTAGGCTGAGCCCTGATCAGAATGCTTTCGACTATGTCATTAATCTGTTGAAAAAATAATTAAGGTATCAATTCGGGAATCCGCTAACTGATGAACATCCGGTCCTAAAACGCCATTTGCCTCGTATTGAAGATAAGACGGCATTTATGAGCAAAACAATCACAAATTTCTGTTGATTTTACTTAGTGTGTTATGTACACTAAGTAAAAGTAACAGAAGAGGAATTTGCATGATCAAATTATTTCAAATCCAGAGCGACGGCATTGATGCAGAAATTCCATTCGTTATTAGCACCTTTCCGGACAAGACCAGTCAAGTCTGGAAGGTTGGCCTAGACTCTAAAATCCCACAGAGCACTGCGTTTAAAATCTTATGGTTATTTGAACGAGAAGATGAGCTTCTCCATATTGTTCAGCTAGGGCAGTTGCTCAAGACTGAGACCAGCCAAGGCGTTTCGTTGTACGCTCCGTACCTGCCTTACGCACGGCAAGACAAAGAGATTTCGAACCACAGCACTTGGGCTTTGAAGATGCTAGCGGACGTTTTGGGGTTAGCGCAGTTTACGCAAGTCAGCTGTTTCGATCAGCACTCTGAAAAGTACTTTAATAGCGTCAAGCCATTTGATTTTCACAAGAAGGTGTTGAATCACGACATTGTTTGCTTTCCTGACAAAGGGGCTTTGCAAAGATATTCGCACTTACGAACAACTCCGCATGTGTATTTTGAAAAAGTTCGCAACCAGCTAACCGGGCAAATTGAAAGTTTAAGCCTTAACTTAAATTCTCAGGACTTGGTCGGAAAATCCGTGGTCATCGTAGATGATCTGTGTGACGGGGGCGGGACTTTTATTCAAGGGATCGAGTATTTGCAAAAACACAAGCCCCAGTACGTCGACCTGTGTGTTTCGCACGGTCTGTTTTCTAAGGGCCGTGAAGTACTTTTAGAAAAAGGATTTAGAAAAATTTTAACTACAAATTCATTGCTCAACAATCAATATGACTACCCCGTGTGGTAGTTGAAAGGAACTTTATGGATACATCAATCAGTGCTATGATCTTATGTGACTTTTATAAAATCAGTCACCGTGAGCAATACCCCGAAGGTACAGAGTATGTTTACTCAACTTGGACTCCGCGAGAAAGTCGACTTGAAGGTGTAAGCGAAGTTTTGGCATTCGGTCATCAGGGTTTTATTAAAGAATACTTAGTTAACTTTTTTGAACAGCATTTCTTTAAGCAACCCAAAGACAAAGTTTTAAAATCGTACAGTCGAATTATAAAAAGCACGTTAGGTGTAGACAACCCACCCATACAGCACATTGCCGATTTACATGACTTGGGTTACTTGCCTTTAAGTATCAAAGCATTACCCGAGGGAACTCTTGTCCCGGTTCGTACGCCGGTGCTGACGATTATTAATACCGACCCTCGCTTTTTTTGGCTTACAAACTATATTGAAACTTTGGCTTCAAGCGAACTATGGATGTCGAGCACAAGTGCCACGATTGCATTTCAGTACCGTCGAATATTAGAAAAATACGCCCGTGAAACCGGTGGTGACTTAGGCTTTGTGCCGTTTCAGGGGCATGACTTTTCGATGCGCGGTATGGGTGGTTTGCATAGCGCCATGCTCAGTGGTTTGGGCCATTTGGTTTCATTTGTCGGCACAGATACCATTCCGGCCATTTACCGTGCGGAAGAATTCTATAATGCGAATGTCGAAACTGAGTTGGTGGGAACATCAATACCGGCCACTGAGCACAGTGTCATGTGTGCGAACGGGCAAAACGAAAGAGACGTTTTTAAAAGATTAATTACTGAAGTTTATCCGAACGGCTTTCTATCGGTCGTGTCTGACACTTGGGATTTTTGGAATATCGTCGGCGTTGTATTGCCTGAAATGAAAGATCTAATCATGAAACGTAACGGAAAACTTGTTATTCGCCCTGACAGCGGTGACCCGGTTAAAATTCTTTGTGGCGATGCTGAATCTGAAAACATTTGGGCTAAAAAAGGTCTAATTGAAAGCTTATGGGATATCTTCGGCGGCATTAAAAATGAAAAAGGATTTAAAGTTTTAGATTCGCACATCGGTGCAATCTACGGGGATTCGATTACCATCGCACGTTGCCAAAGCATTTGCTCGCTTTTAAAAGAAAAAGGATTTGCAAGTACGAACGTGGTTTACGGAATCGGCTCTTACACCTACCAGTACAACACACGTGACACTTTTGGCTTTGCCTTAAAGTCTACAGCCTGTGTAATCAAAGGACATGAATACCAACTGTTTAAAAACCCAAAAACCGATAGCGGTGTAAAGAAATCTCAAAAGGGTAAGATTGCGGTTGTTCTTGAAAACGGCAAAGTGACTCACAAAGAAGAATTAAATCTGAACCAAGAATACCCAGGCGATATGCTTCGTGAAGTTTTTCGGAACGGGAAAATTTTAGTAGATGAGAAATTAAGCGACATCCGAACTCGCGTGCAAGGATTTTTGAACTCATGAGTTTTAAGTATGAGCACGCTAGGCCTGCGTTGGCCGTTGACATAGTTGTTTTCGGCTTAGCAGAAGCAGGCCCGAGTTTGCTTGTCATCAAGCGCGGAATCGAGCCCTACAAAGACCGGTGGGCCTTGCCCGGGGGATTCGTTCGTATAGATGAAACTCTTGACCAAGCGGCCCATCGCGAACTGGGTGAAGAGACGGGGCTTCAAGAAGTCTTTTTGACCCAACTTTCCGTCTTCAGTGAACTGAACCGCGACCCACGTGAGCGCGTGGTTTCAGTCGCTTACTTAGCGATCGTTAAGTCGGCTGATTTTACGCTCAAGGCCGGCACAGATGCAATCGATGCAAAATGGATTCCGTTGAATCACAAGAGCCATCAACTGGCGTTTGACCATATTGAAATTGTGAAGTCGGCACGTGACTGGCTGATTGAGCAAATGTACCAGCAGCCGATCTTTTTGAAGGTTTTACCAAAGGCATTTACGTTAACGCAAATGCAGGCGCTTTACGAAGGCATTTTGAATGACAGGCTGGACAAGCGAAATTTCCGAAAACGAATTTTAGGTTCGGGTTTGCTACGCAAAACAAATAAGAAATTAATAAATGTGGCTCATCGCTCAGCAGCCCTTTATGAACTGAAGTCTAAAAAAAGTAAGGAGTTATGAAAATGGAACATCATGTGCCTGATTTTGAAAATTCTAATTATTTTACTTACGAGCACGTCTTTGAAAAAGACGAAAAACTAAATATCGAAGATGAAACATTTTTATTCTACTTAAAGGCTTTTAGCTTGGCGCAAAGCAAAGGGTATGGGTTTCTGCTTCGAGCCTGGAATTTCATACCGCAGATCAATCATTTCGTTAACGGCTTGGAGAATTATCAGCGATTTTGTCGTGGGCGAAAACGGGCTTATGAGCTATTGGGGCTGCAGTCTGATGATTTTCCGGCGGCCAGTGCGGTTGGCGCAGCCAATGGTCAAATGCGCTTTCAGTTTATTTTTTCAAAATCGTGTTCGGTTAAAGTGAATAATCCCGTGCAAGTCGAGGCCTATCATTACCCGGCGACCTACGGGCCCACGCCGCCGTCTTTTGCGCGTGCCGCTTTTTTTGAACAAACACTTTATATTTCGGGTACAGCTAGTATACGGGGCCATCAAACTATCTATCCGTTAGATTTGTTCGGACAACTGCAAAGCACTTTCGAAAATTTAGAAATTATAATTAAGCAGGCTCAGCGCAAGTCAAATAAGACATTTCGTATGTTGGATTCCAAATGGAGAATTTATGTGAGGGATTATCCGAACTTAAGCGAAGAGGTTCAGCAGGCTCTTCACCAAAAAATTGAACAAAGATTAGGATTAGACTCAGAGTTTGTTCAGGCGGATATATGCCGATCTGAACTTTTAATTGAAATTGAAGGGATCTCGTATGGAGTATAAAATAGTTGAAGGTCGCGTGCAAACGCGAGCTCTAGAATATCATATTATCGATCATTGCAATTTGCGTTGCAACCAGTGCTGTTCTTATTCACCGTTCTTGAAGTCGTGGCTTTGTAAGCCTGATCAGTTCGAAACAGATTTATTGAGGGTCAAAAATTGTGTGCAGCCTACTTTTTTAAAAATTGTCGGTGGCGAGCCTTTGCTTCACCCGGATCTTCCACAACTCCTTGAAATTGCCCACAAGGTCGGTATAGCGCCTAAGATCAGTGTGACAACCAACGGTCATCTTTTAGACCGATTACCCGAAGACTCCTGGAAAAGCTTCCAGATGTTGACGGTTTCTGTTTACCCAGACCCCCAGTTAGGTAATGAGAAAATACGCTGGATAAATGCCAAAGCAAAAGAAAATAACATAACGGTGAGCTGGAAGATTCAAGACAAATTCGTCAACTTGAATCGAGAAACGGTTGCCACATATGAAGAAGCCAAAGAGACCTACCAAGGTTGCTGGATTCATCATCGGTGCAACAGTATTAAGGGCGGGCGGTTTTACAGCTGTACACGCCCGCAGTATTTGCAGAAACTAGCGGTCAATTCTGAAGTATTTTTAGAAGACGGCGTGGAGCTTGCGGCGTACGACGACGAAACGCTGCCGCTGGTGGTGCTTAAGCATTTGCAATCATCCGAGCCCATTCGGGCCTGTTTTGTTTGTAAAGGTGGTCAGTCCAGCCTAGACACGCAAAGACAGCTGAGCCCCTCTGAAGTTAAAACTGAAAAAAATCGACTTATCGAATTATGCAAAACGATTTAGAAGGCGGATTGTTACGCTCGGATTTTAATTACTTTCATGCGGACAGCGGTCGCACCTCGTTTTCAATTTTTGAAATGGCAAAAAGTTTAAAATGTATCAGTTGGAATGCGAAGTTCTGGCAACTCTACAAAAATAAACAGGACACGTGGCCGCTGACTCCTATTGACGGAGTTATTCGAATAGGTGCAGCACGCAAGAGTCTTGCGATAAGCGCGTTGAGGCAGGATTGTGTTTTCGACATTCTTTCTGAGAAAATCCGTTCTTCGGTCAGTTCGTATCAAATTAACGTAGCTTTAAGCGGTGGTTTAGATTCTCAGGTGATCGCTTTACTGGCGCAAGATCTTGGGTATGATGTAAAAGGATATTTTTTGTCGAGCGGAATTCACGGGTATTGTGAAAAATCTGAAATCTTATCGTTCGCCGAAAAATATAAAATTAAAACTGAAGAAATTTCAGTTACGCAATCAGATTTTGTTAACGAGCATTCTACGTTGGTTCAGTTGACGGAATACCCCATTTATAATTTACACGCAGTCTCGAAACTTTTGTTGGCACAGCAGCTCAAAGCTCGGGGTGTTTTTCAAATTTTTTCCGGTGACGGTGCTGATCAAATGATTTCAGGGGCGCATTTTTGTGACCTCTATTTTTTAACCAAATTGTGTTTTGAAAAGATGAATATCGCGCTGCAGGCTCCGTATGTTTGCGCTGAGATGAGACACTGGGTTAAAGCTAACGGTCCATTGATTAACAAAGAGCCGCTACGAGAATTAGCGCAAAAAAAGTGGGGTTTAGCACCGATCGCGAAAAAGCCAACTCTTTTCCCTGAAGTGTACGGAACACAAACTTGTTTGGAGACAAGTCAAAATTATTTAGGAAATATTTTATGTGTGGAATCGCAGGGTTAATCCAGTTTAGCCCCCTTCATGAGAGGGCTCGTACGAACTTTCAAAAGCTGCCGGATTTACTTCGTCATCGTGGGCCTGACGAAGAAGGTCTGTTTATAGCTGACAGTGTTATGTTATTTCAAAATCGATTAACCTTGGTGGATAAAAACCGCTACAACTGGCCATTGACGACTTCGGATGACCGCTACCGCATTGTTTTTAATGGCGAAATTTACAATTATAAGGAACTTCGTGAACAGCTGAGGTCTGATTTTAATTTTAAAACTCAAACTGACACTGAAGTTTTGCTGGCAGCCTTCATTAAATGGGGCGCCGAGTGTGTTCAGCGGCTTGACGGAATGTTTTCATTTTTTATTTGGGATGACCTGAAAAAAGATGGCTTTGCGGCGCGAGACGCTTTAGGTGTGAAACCATTTTTCTATTCGGTTTCGCCAGAGCGATCTGAAAAATTTAAGTTTATTTTCGCTTCTGAATCGGCACCGCTGGTGCAGTCAGGGCTCGTGGACTTTAAAGTCAATTCTGAGTACATTCTTGAGTTTTTGGTTGCGCCTTATTTAACCGGGGCTCAAGGCACTCCGTTTCAGGATATTCAAATCTTGCCGGCGGGCTCGGTTTTATTTGTTAAGCAAAGTCAGATTAAAATTCAAAGTTTCTTCGAATATAAAATTGGGTCAACCCGGTTTGCAGGGACGCACTTTGAAAATGAATTAGACGAGGCGCTCAGTAAATCTGTCGCGCGATGCTTTGAAGCCGATTTTGAAGTAGGACTTTTCTTGTCAGGTGGTTTGGATTCAACATTAATCGGCGCTTTGTCACCGAAGTGCCGAAAAGCATGGACTCTTGATTTTGAAAACAACTCGGACAGTGACTATCAAGAGTCTTTAATCGTTAAAAGCCAAGATTTACCTTTTGCCATCAGAGCGGCCCAAGAATTAAAGCACAATCTCAACATTGTTTCTGTAAACGACGGTCTTTTTGCAGAAAGTCTGGAAAGAACTTTAACCACAAACGATTTAATTTGTGCTTGGGAACAAGAGGTCTCACAGCAAGTTTTATCGCAAGCTGCGGCCCAAAGTGTTAAAGCCGTTGTCGTGGGCGATGCGGCTGACGAAACTCACTTTGGCTATGGTTTTCTATTGAATCCCGAGCGGGTGGTGAAACCTCAAGACTTTATTGAATACTTTGGGGCCATTGCGTTTAATCCAAAATTAAATATTTCTTCGGCCGAGCACTTTAATGAGAAGTACATAGCCGAAGCTGAACAGAAGGGCTTTCGATGGAGCAACACTGAGGAACGGAGATTCGCCGTTAGTCAGTTAGTTTTTGATCGTTGGCTTAAGCGTTTGTTGCACAACGGAGATATCCATTCGATGAAGTATTCGCTGGAAGCGCGCGTGCCGTTTGCCCAGCCGGAACTCTTAAACCTGAGCCGTAGTCTTAATCCGAATGACAGTTTAGATAAAAAATATCTGCGTCGGGTTGCAAGCCGCTATTTGAGCCCCGAGCTGGCCGGTCGCCCCAAATCAGCGCTGACAAAAAATCTTAAGGCTCAATCGATTATTCATGAAAAATTAACAGAGTCGCTTCAGTGGGGGCAGGATTTGCTTGAGCCGTATATTGATATGAATCAATTGCAGCAGTGGGACCTTGCGCACCGAAGCAGTACGAGCACAGTCAGCGACCGTCAAGCCGGCCTTGAATTTAGATTGCTGGCTGTGCTGAAGTGGTGGAGTCGTTTTATATGAAAAAGGCATTGTTTTTTGTTCTACCGGAAAAAGGCCATATCAATCCATACATCGGGCCCGCGCAAGCCTTAAAGCAAAAAGGTTGCGAGGTCATATTCGCGGCACCCGCAGACATTAAAAAGCAAATTGAGGCCGCAGGGCTTCTATTTACCCAAGAACTATTAACCGATCGAAAATCTGAACAACCCATGCAGGGTAAAGACCTCGTCGAGCTTATAAAAGACAAAGCGGCTATGAAAGCCTGGATTCAATCATTACTTTTAGGTGTTAATGAGCAGGATGTAAAAAATTATTTAGAATTTATAAAGGAACAAAAGCCAAATTTAATTGTCGTAGATCCACTTTATTACGCCGCTGTTATTGCGGCTGTTCTGTCAGGTGTGCCTTGGGTTTCGATGTCAAATTCATTAAATCCGGTTTTAGAAGACAACGTAAAGAGTGACTTGCTGAATACTTTAAAAGAAATCAACTTCCAACGTCAGGCGCTGTTTTCAAAATTTTCTGTGGATGTGAGTTTTAGCGGTTGCGATGCTTTATCACCCTATTTAACGGTGGCTTTTTGCACCGAAGAATTTGTCGGCAAAAGATCGGGTGAAGTAAAGATGCTGGGGCCCTCTTGGCCAATCGGTAAGCGTGGGGATGAGGTCGCGGCACTTGATTTACCTTCCGAGCCTTTTATATTCGCCTCGTTTGGAAGCCAGATTTACTATTGGCCTGAAATTTTTAATAAACTGATAACTGCAACTGAGCAGTTGGGTATTTCGCTTGTGTTGTCAGTCGGCGATCTTTACGACGAATTGAGTTTAGAGCCTAAGCCACATGTTAAGTTATTCAGGTATGCGCCTCAGTTAGAAATTCTACCCAAGGCTTCGCTCTTTATTACTCACGGCGGAGCAAATTCAATTATGGAGTCTTTAGCTTCCGGAACGCCCATTTGGATTTCGCCGATGTGTAACGATCAGTTTCATCAAGCCCATTATATTCAGAAGAAAAACATCGGCTGGGTGCAAGATATCAGTCTATTAGATGTGTCTGAAATTAAAAAATCTATTTTAGCGATTCAGCAAAGTGACTATAAAACTAAAATGAGCCGAGTCACTGCGAGCTACCAAACGAATGCTTCAGTAAGCTTTGCAGAGTTGGTTAATAAATGGATTTAAAACAAAAACCGATAATTCCAATCGGAGTCACAGCAAAGAATGAAGCCCGGGCTTTGCCGCATTTTATTAGATCAATTACCAAATCCATAAAATGGGCTGAACAGCAAGGGCCTTGGGCTTACCACTTATATATTGTGCTGAACGGAACGACCGACCATTCTGAAGAAGTTTTAGCAGCCTATCCAGAAGTCAAAATCATGAAAACCGAGGCTGGTCTTGTTGAAGCGCAAAGGGCCTTTGCCGCAAATCATGCTGAAGCTCCATTTATCATATTTTCAGACGCCGATATTTTGTTAGATATTGAAGCGGTTTTTGAACTCACCAAAACCATGATTGAAAATCCCGAATTACCGGCGGCCTACGCCGAAAAAGTGCCTTTACGTCCGCATCGAAAAACGTTTTTAGCCGAAGCTTTGTATCGTTACAACTTGTACAACGGTTACCAAAGTGTCCGTCACTATTTAAACGGGCAATTTTTTGCAATTCGCAAGTGGAGCATTCCTGAAACTCATGAATTAACCTGGGATACAAATTTAAATAATCGGTTTTTATCGCTCGAAAAAGGCATTCGCTGTGATGATATTTATATCTCAAGAGATCTACTTCAAAGATTTGGTGCTGCGGGCTTAAAATGTGTTGCCACCAATATCTACTATCAGCCACCTGAAACTTTAGTAGGAATGTTTCGTAAGTACCAGCGCATGAAGCTTGAAATTGAACGTCTTCATGTCTTTTTTCCAACGACGATTGCAACTCATCAAAAATGGGGGCAAAGAAAGCTGCTGGCTAATGAACTTTTGAGACATACGGTTGTCGACACGCTTTTTTATCTTTATTTTTTATTTTTTTTAGAAATTTGCAAATTGACTTATGCGCTTCATCGCTTTTATTACTCAAAGTGCGCCTCTGAGTCTTACGCGACATGGAAGCCCATTGAAGAAAGCAAAAAGTTTGCGCGGATGGAACCGTGATGAAAATTTATCAGAATTCTAAAATTACCGCTTTAGAGGTTTGGCACGGAGTCACTCCCTATGGAGATTTAGATAAGCTTAGCGGAAAAGCCTTGTATCCAGCGCTTTTGAGTTTTCTTGAAGATTTGTTTCAGGGAAAAGCACAAACGGCGCTGATGGACGATACTCAAACCTTAAAGTTAGCGCACGGTTTCGAAAAAATCATCTTAAAGGGGGGCGGTGCCCCCGATTTTTATACTTTTCTGCAGAGCCGGCAGTTGCCGTACCCTATCGAACTTGTTACGGAATACAAAGGACTTTCCGGTTTTGACTTAACTGTGGACTGGGGACAAACGACAATTAAAGTGACAGGCCCCTCACTGCATCGTCAAATCAAGCGAGATACTCAAAAGTTTCCACTTCGCCTCACGAATGATGTATCAACTTTCGAAGATATCGAAAAATTAAACAATCTACTCAATTTGATTTTAAACGATTTTTCTGACTTAAAATCTTTATGTTTGGCCTTACCTGTTAAAATTAACGAATCGTTTTATGCTGAACCGAGTACCTACAAGGGTCTTGAGGGTGATTTGCGACAAGTGTTTGCCGCATCAAACTTGCCTGCGCATTCGGTCGTTGTGAATGACGCCGTTTTGGCTGCGGCCACCTTAGATATTCAAACATCTAAAACATTGGTACTGACATTAGGGTTTGGAGTTGGGGCCGCGTTATGGAATCCGTAATTTTTTTATCTCCGCACTTAGATGATGTTGTTTTTTCATGTTCGGGCCTCATTCAAACTGTTTTGGCACGCGGGGGACAAGTTCAAATCGCGACAGTATTTTCGAGGACTCTAAATCAAGAACGAATTGAAGAAGACGTCAGGGCCTGTGCGTATTTGAATGTGGAACATCAGCATCTTGAATTTTTAGATGCGCCCATCAGACGTCAGCAACCGGAAGTTCTTTTTCAAGACTTAGAATTTGAAAAGCCGACGATCGATGCGCTAACCGCCGCATTTACAAATTTACAAAATACCTATCCGAATAGCTTATTTGTGGCTCCGTTAGGAGTCGGGTGGCACGTGGACCATCTTGTGGTCCACGAAGCCGCGCGTGCGGCTTTGCCGCCCGAACAACTTTGGTATTATGAAGACGCCCCTTACCGTTACGTCAGCGGGCAAACGGTTCTCAGAATGTCCAAGGCCTCCGTGCAGCAAGTTTTAGATTGTGCCCAGGCATTGAAAAACTGCGGCTATATTCAAAAATTTAAATCTGATTGGAGCTCGGAGTATATTAACGGGACTTTGTCGAGCACGTTGGCTTATACCATCGAAGAAAAACTGCGTAAAGTTTTTGAAATTGAATTGAGCGCCGAGCTGGCTCAAAAATCGAATCAGACCGCACGGTTCTATGCGTCGCAGTTAGATTTTTTTCACGCCGCTGAGGCTGGAATGGTTGAGAGCTATTATTGCGATTCCGAATTGTAGTCTTGAGAGTCTGCCCCGCTACCCTAGGGTTAGCTCAAGAGGCTTTCTTTAAGAGTTCCTGATTGATGACTGCTTTCAGTGCCGAATTTCAGGGATAGCAGTTAACAGAGCCGCCGGTGGCTCCACCGGCCCCTATCCAAGGATTCAGACTAATAATTGCTGAGAATTGATTCAGGACCGAGCGGTGATTACTATGTCAGAATACAAAATAGGGCGTTAATCTGTCTTAGCCGTAATCAAACGAAGCTCTTCTTAATTACTGTCTGTTTGCAGTCGCACTAGAGCGGTTTTTTGAAAATAGTTAAGAGTTTTTTGAGAATTGAAACCCGCTTCGTCTCTTCGATCAATAGAATTGGAAATGGAATGTTTGGAAACCTCGTGCGAAACTCAACTTCAGTAAGCAACTCACCATTATACATTGCCGTACCCAAGAGTCCGGGTGCCGAACTCCAAACACAGGTGTGCCAAACCCAACATTCTTTGGCTTTGTTTGTCATTGCTTTTATTATAACCGCCCGATCTTCGACCTCAAGATATTGAATCATAGCTCATCATAAGAGGACTGTGGGTAGGTGTCTACCAACCCAATGCTTCTTCTCGGTGGGCGTGTTCTGAAGCTGAAGTCTGTCAGAGGAAGCCGAACGCCTAACATTCTGGTCAGTACGCTCCAAAATGCGCGAAATTCAACCTCTGGCCCATATAAAGCCAGTTTATCCTCATTTAATATATTTGCGAGCCGCCAGCGAAGTGTTAGTTTGCTTATTCCGTGAACTGTTTATACGATTATCGGTATGAAAAAAAAGATTGATTTGATAGCAACTTTATTCGTTCAATAAAAGCGTTAACAAGGGCACTAAATGAATCAGCCTATGAAGCTCGTAGCTTTCAAATTTAGAAATTCAATGAATGACTTTCCATTCTTATTTCTAATGGGAGCGACAACTATAGTAGTTAACTCCGTTACGCTTCGCTCGACTTACTTTGGCGCAGATGGCGGCGGCTATCTATACGGGTATGGTTTTCCTCGGCCATGGCTTTGCGCAAGCCTAGCGTCGTCAGGGCAGTTTGACGTTCAATTGCGAGATTTTACTTTGAACTGGGGTCTTGTTTTTGTTGGAGTTACAATTCTCTGGATCGCCATCCGGCTCAGTCTTCACAATTGGACTTCAAGTCGTTGGCTGCAGTGGACCTTGAGGATTTGCGGTGGGTTTGTATTGGCCGCACATTGTTTTTTTGCTTTCGGACTGTGGTATCCAGTCGGTTGGAACGAGCCGCTCTTTGATGAAGGGTGGCTCCTCACTGAGCCGCCCGCCCTTCACCTCGGTTGGGGTTGGAGTGACGGTCCATCACATAAATAATAAATCAATACGGCGCTTAAAGTGTCAGGCAAAAATTTTTCTTCGTTGTATGCCGGGATTACAATAGAAATTCCTATTTGAGGCATACGGATATTGCATCTTGCCTTCGACAAGAGGTCAACAGACGCTGGGCCTAGTCCGGTTTCAAAACCATATGTTTTGGGGACGCTGTGCAATAAATTATCGTCCTTTTTCAGCGTTCAACTAAAATGAAAAACTAATGACGAACTTAGTCGGGCTTAATTCCAATTTTTCGTTTAGATCTTTCTGGCGGCACCAAATCAAAATCGAACAGGTTAGGCCTCTCCTTTTTTATTGGAGCCTTGCAGATAGCAATTTGTTGGTAGGCATGAGTGTTTGAACTCAAATTCAAGTATGACATAAACAGTTTGACGCACACGCGGCGCTCTAGCAGACTACCAACATGTCACTCGTAGCCGAATTACCCGATATTAAAAAATCGATCTCCCAACTTGAGGCTTTTTCATTAGAGCTTCGGGGGTACCTTTGACCTCGATCGCAAAAAGAAACGCTTAGACGAACTCGCATTGGCAGCTGAAAATCCGGCCATCTGGCAAAAACCGGCCGAAATGCAAAAACTCAACAAAGAAAAATCAATCCTCGAAAAATCAATCGGTGAATGGACGTCGTTCAACAGTAAACTTGAAGACGCCAAAGTGTTGCTTGAGATGGCCGTTGAAGCCCATGACGAAGAAAGCTTTAAAGAAGTTAAAAGCGAATTGGCTGGTATTCAAAAATCAGGTGAAGATCTCGAGCTTAAGCGTGTACTAGGCGGCGAACTTGACCCAAATAGCTGCTATCTTTCAATCAATTCCGGCGCGGGCGGCACTGAAAGTTGCGACTGGGCTGAAATGCTGATGCGCATGTACACACGCTACGCTGAAAAGCACGGTTACAAGTGTGAAGTGTTGGACATGACCGAAGGCGAAG
>JANPAD010000447.1:0-5342 GCA_031429735.1 Bdellovibrio sp.
TTACAGACATATCTACAACGTGGCATAGCCTCTGCAGGTTGAAGGCAAGAAACTACATTTTTGAAAGGATGTTTATTTATGTCAGACTCTAAAGTACACGATATCGTCGATACTGCGGTTGCTGCCGGATCTTTTAAGACCTTAGTGGCCGCTGTCAAAGCTGCAGGTCTTGTCGATACTCTTAAAGGTAGCGGGCCTTTCACGGTGTTTGCTCCAAGTGATGCGGCTTTTGCGAAATTACCCCCGGGCACTGTTGATAGCCTGATCAAACCTGAGAACAAAGCTAAGCTTGCTGGAATTTTAAAACTCCACGTGATTTCGGGTAAAGTTATGGCCTCTGAAGTAAAGGGCAAACATACGCATCCGGCTTCAGTTCAAGGTGAAACGCTTGATGTCGATGGAACCAACGGCGTGAAAGTCAACGGCGCGACCGTAACGACCGCTGACATTGGCTGCACCAATGGTGTTATTCACATCATTGATACTGTGATGATGCCGAAGCACTAAGTTTTTAGGGTGCGTTTCTCTTTAAACGGGGAGACGCCTCTTGATGATTTAAACCGAGTAATATAATAAAGGAGAAACTATGGAACAGTCTTTGAACCTATCAAAAAATGCAAACTTGTCAGCCAAAGCATCTAAGCCTTCACAAGGCCCTAACGAATCATTAAATGGAAATGAATCTCTCATGCAGAAAGCTGGAAATCTTTTGAAAACGAATGAAGATCATCTCGAAGGAAAGACCACAAAAGCCATTGAGAAGCAGACGTCTAAAATTCCTTCAGGTTTTTACCTGGCTCTTGCGATAGGTTCGATGGCGGTTTCAGCCGCTTTCGCGACTTCGTCAAAGCGTAAAGATGTAGCCAACTTTGTAGGGATGTGGGCTCCATGTTTTCTGATGCTTGGGCTTTACAACAAAATTGTAAAAACACAAGGTTCTGACAGTCAGACGCCAGCCTAGGTCGAACTGTAAAATGAAGTAGGTGGGGTCAACTCCTCTACTTCATATTTAATCGTTGAAAAGTTTAAGAACTTGACAAAATCTGCCGAAGAGATAATATCAACTATCAAGGTTCGAATCCGAACCAGAACACACTGTCAATAGATCAAGTCCAATCAGAAAGAAATTAGAATATAGAACAGTTAGTAAGAACAGCCCTTGTTGCTGTTGAAGAAGAAGTCGTGGTTCGCGAAGAGCCGTACACAAATCAATTTGAAAAAGAGCTTAAGAGGATCATGAAAGAGTCGAATTATTCGAATGTTTCGATGATTTATAAAAAGTTCTACTCGCAGGCTCATCAGCCAGAGCAAATAAATAAGCTGTTGGCTTTAATCAAGCCAAGATGAAATTCCGTTGATTGCTCCGCCTAAATTGACATCTGAAAAGCGATAGCCATAAAAAAATCTAAAATCACTCCGGGATTGTTCAAACTTTTCTATGTTTCTTTGAATCGTATTTGAACTTGTAAAAACCGAAAACCCAAACTGATTTCGTGAACCATTGTAACCGGCATTTAAAAAAATATTGGCCGTGGTGCTGTTTCCGTTTATTTTCTCATTGCTCGCATTTAGAAAAGAATAGTTAACCGAATTATAGGCTGTGCCCACAGTCAATAAGGCGGCCAATTGAAATCCGCCACAGACCAACGCGCCACTCAGCCCAACGCCGGTGCCATAGGAAGTTCTATTGACCTCGGTGACATTGGCAAATTCAGTGAATGAAGTTGTAAGGCTTGGAGGAATAAATGTAGAAGGGTCGCTTGTGTTCACTTGGTTGGCATTCGCGAAAAATAAAAATCCCCAGTTTGAATCTTTTTGCCAACCGCTGTAATTAAACATAGCAGGTAATGAGATGTCTTTTGAATTAAAATTATGAATCCATTGAAAGGCCGTTCTTTCCATTTTCATATCGGGTTTACGGCAGTAGCCTGAGTTAAACTCGCCACTGCTGTCTAAAAGATAGAAACCATTTGCACTTTGGTAAGATAAATCAAATGAATTTTTTCCTAAGAGTCTGAGTGAGTAATCTTGAGCCTTCGATGAGACACGGTTTTCAACATCTTCGGCGCTTCCTTGGCTGCTGAAGCCGAGACCTATATTTCTATAGCCGATGGAAGCACCGGATCGTACTCCGGTATTGGGTTCATATTTTAGAGAATTGCGCCCTTGAAAGACAGTGGGCGGACCAATTTCAGTGGCCAGTATTGATCGTGAAACATCAAGCTGTACATTCAGCATGTCCTTGGCTTCTGGACTAACACCGGCATAACTAACGGTAGTAAACAGACGAAACAGGCCAATAAATAGGGTCTTTCAAGCTTAGATTGACCAAACATATTTTTATCAGTCAAAATAAACAAAACCTAACTTAACCCTTTCAAGGAGTTTCATATGTTAGCTCGTCTTAAATTCAATTTATTTGCAGTCTTAGCAATTTTATCTTTCAACCAAACGGTCCACGCCGGTTTTCTGATTGAACCGTATTTAGGTTTTGTTTCTGGTGAGCAAAAGCAAGCAACAACAGCTAAATTCACCGGCACTGAATACGGCGCGCGCTTAGGCTATTCGATGTTAGGATTTGCTATCGGAGCAGAATACGCAGCCGGTAGTTTCAGTGATGATCAAACACCAAAAAGTGATATAACCATGAGTGATATCGGTTTATTTGTTGCGTATAATTTTCCGGTTCTTGTTCGTGCTTATGCGACTTATGTTCCATCTTCTGAATTGAAAGTAAATAATAGCGGTTTAGACTCAACTTTGAAATCGGGTAATTCAATGAAACTAGGTGTGGGTTTTACAGGTTTTCCGATCATCAATGTGAACCTTGAGTACATCAGCAGTTCGTATAGCAAAATTGATACTACAATAGGTGCTTTTGATCTAGATCCGAAGTCAACGGGTACGGCTTTTGCGCTTTCAATCAGTGCTCCCTTTAATTTGTTTTAGTACTTTTCAGCTTTAGGTTCGAAGTCATGGTTCATGGTTCCATAAATTAATTATTTTTTAAGCTGCCACTGGAATCTTTTAGCTTGAGTGCTGACAACTTGATTTTTGCTTTCAGCGATCCAGGTGGGCTCTGTTTTAAAATTCACGATTTCACTTTTTAAATCGTTGAAAGTTATTTTAACTAAAACTTTATCGCAAATCCAAATTAATAGTTCTTTTTCTGTAATATCTAAAGCTGAAATCCAAGGAAAATTAGACATATCCCTATAGGCCCTAGAAAGTTCTTCAAGATTTGGTAGAACGTCTTGAATTTGAATCGTTTTTTTATTTCCTTCATAGTCATAAAAAACAACGACACCAAGGTCTGAGCCTGAGTCGCCAAGGCCGCCGACGGTAAATATTCTGGCCGAGGTGGGGTCTGAAAAAACATAATCGACATTCATGTTGTCGGCCCATTTAATTTTTTTATTCGCGATAAACTTTTTTATAACAAGAACACTTTTTTCGTGAATTTTCGAGTGAAGCTCTAATTTTGAATCTGGGCTCTTAAAGACCATCAATTTAGGACGGTACGGGCTCATAGCGACTCCTGCAGTGGCGTAACAAAATACAATCAAAAAACCCAGAATAGAAAGATGTCTCATTGCTAAATGCTGAGGGAGTGTGAATTTGAAGTCAATTGAATACCTTTCTAGCTATTCATAGACTGCAATCAGTTAGTCTTTACGGTTCAATCTTTATTCAAAGACCAATAATAGCCACCGCCGTAATAGTACTTTATTAAATGATATCCGGGTTTTGGAACCGTCTTCACGAGAACTGTTCCTTTGTTTCGGCTGCCGCCTTGGGTCCATCCATCGACATAAAAAGGAATGTAATTTTGCACGCGGTCCAAGTCATTGATTTTACGACCTCTCAAGCCCGGAATTATTTCCTCTTCTTCGTGTTGTTCTTTACGAAGTTGAACGGTGCTTGAGTCATAAGTGTCCAGAAACATTTTGACATCGATATACTGTCCGTCTCGAAAGACTTTCAAGAGGACTTCGGCGAACGGTTCGAACGTTCTGATGACCTGATGGATTTCGGCTATATCATAAACTGTATTTTTATATGTAATATTGACGATTATATCTAAGTCTTGAAGACCGTAAAGCTGTGCCGGCCCGCCGACTTTCACGTGTTGAATGAGGTGACCTTCCTGGGACTTGTAGCCGAGATAATTTGTAATTTCCAAATCGCGGCGAACGGGGATCCATTCAACACAAAGACGGCAGGGCGTAGTAAATTCGGTTTTTCGAATACTTTCCGGGTTTTCCGAGTCTGATTTTTTTGCCCGCTCTTTTGCAGCGATTTTTAGATTGTCATTTTCGACCTGCAGCTTCAGATTTTCAATCTGACATGTCGCCAAATCTTTTTGGGACGCCGGTTGTCGCTGATCCGAAGACACTTCGGTCGAACTTGAATCGTCAATGCGGATTTTTTTCACTTCGTCTTCCGAAAGCGCATAAAGCAACGCGAAAAAGCCGAATAACAATGTCATCAAGTCGGCGTACGACACGAGCCACAGTTCGTTATTCTTATGCTGCGCGCTCATGAACCATCCTGACCGGAGCCTGTTTAAGACTTGTTCGGACTTCGTGCTGTTGCGAAATAGGAAGATGGCTAACCAGGAACTCGAGCACGTGGTCGGGGTTTTCTTTTTGGTAAGTCATCAGCATTGCTTCGGCAATCATGCGGCGGTTCGACGCGGCTTCTTTGTTGAGTTGTTGAATAAGGTCGGCCAACGGCAAAATCACAAAATTTGAAAGGCCGATACCCCAGATTGTGGCAACCAGGGCGCTGGCCATATACATACCGATGGCCGCCTTGTCAGACTGTCCTAGGTTTTTCATCATCCCGATGATGCCGGTCGTGGCGCCCAACAGGCCCATGGCAGGCGGGTACTTACCTAGATTTGACAAAATTTCAGAGTCTGTTTCGTAGCCTTTGACGGTGTGACTTATTTTTTCGTGCAAGAGCGCTTTAATTTTTTCAGGTTCAAGACTTTTTAGATTCAGGACGCTGACCACATCTACCAAAAACGGGTGCGAGCGGGCATCCAGCGAAACGACCTCGTGACTGGCATACCGCTTTTCAGCGATTTGGTGCAGGCTGCGAATCAGTTTTATTTTATTTTGATTCATGTCTCCGAAGATGAGGTACTTCAGGATTTTATAAAGAGACTTTATTTTTTCGGGCGGGGTGCTCATGAGAAAGACGGTAGCTGTTCCACCGAGCACCAGCACGATCGCGTGAACGTTAAAAAAGAATTTGAGATTATTGCCGGAGATGATTCCGAAGTAAACCACACCGGCCGTCAGAACAAAAGAAACCAAAAGATTCATGTTTCGCAT
>JANPAD010000448.1:0-5215 GCA_031429735.1 Bdellovibrio sp.
TGAGACGTCGTTGAAGAATCAACTCCAGCTAAGCTGGTTTGTAAAACGTTAATATTGTAAGAGGCATCAACAGATTTAGAGAAAGTAAATAAGTAAGCTGAAGCCGCACAAACTTTTGTAAGTGAACCGGCCGGGCTCGTCACGTCGCTGGCCACCACATTGCCACCCAGAGTGACGGTGAGCCCGGTTGTACAAGCTCCAGAAACAGTTAACGAGCTTGCGTTGGAGTAATTCGGATTAGCAGCGGGTACGGTAACAGTCGGTGCAGCCGGAGCGGAGTTATCACGAATCCATTGTTGAGCAAGGGCTGAAGAGGTATTCGAGGCCAGGTCGGTTTGAGTCACTGAAAAATTATAAGTGCCGTCGGCTTTAACAACAGTAAAGGTGTAAGCGCTTGATGCGCACGTCACTGATTGAGTGTCGCTTCCGCTCAAATTAACAGTGGCGCTATTTTCACAGGCTCCCGCAATAACAAGATTGCCCGTACTGTAAAATGGATTCGAAGACGGTGTTGTAATAGTTGGAGTTGCAGGTACGCCAGTATCTCGAATCCAAGTCTGGGTCGCATTGGCCGAGTCAATGGCCGAAAGATTAGTTTGCTTGATGTTGAAGCTATAAGTGGCATCAGTTGATTTAGACAATGTAAATGAGTAAGCCGAGCTTGCACAAACTTGAGTAAGTGAGCCGGCCGGACTGGTGACATCGCTGGCTACGACACTGCCGCTGATAGTGACCGTAAAACCCGTCACACAACCGCCGGCAATAGTCAGAGAACTGGAATTAGAATAAAATGGAGAGCTCGCCGGAGTTGTAATCGTCGGCGTAGCCGGCAAAGAAGAATTACGAATCCATTGTTGAGCGGTTGTGCCGGAACTATTTCCGGCGCGATCAGTTTGTGCTATTGAAAAATTATAAGTCGCATCGCTGCCTTTTATAACTGTAAATGTATAGGCGTTAGCCGCACAGGTGACGGATTGAGTGTCGCTTCCGGTTAAATTAACCGTCGCGTTGGTTTCACAACTTCCAGATAGAGTCAGGTTACCTGAGCTGGTGTACGGATTTGAAGCGGGAGTTGTGACTGTGGGAGCCGAAGGGGCCACAGTATCTCTAACCCAAGTGTGAGACGTCGTTGAAGAATCAACTCCAGCTAAGCTGGTTTGTAAAACGTTAATATTGTAAGAGGCATCAACAGATTTAGAGAAAGTAAACGAGTAAGCTGAACCAGCACAGACCTTAGTGAGTGAACCGGCCGGGCTTGTGACATCACTGGCCACCACATTACCACCCAGAGTAACCGTGAGCCCGGTTGTACAAGCTCCAGAAACAGTTAACGAGCTTGCGTTAGAGTAATTAGGATTAGCCGCGGGAGTTGTAATAGTAGGCGCAGTTGGTGCCGAGTTATCACGAATCCATTGCTGAGTGCTGGCTGAAGAGGTATTTGAGGCTAGGTCGGTTTGAGTGACTGAAAAATTATAAGTGCCGTCAGCTTTAACAACGGTAAAGGTGTAAGCGCTTGATGCGCACGCTACTGATTGAGTGTCGCTACCGCTCAAATTAACAGTGGCACCGGTTTCACAGGCGCCGGCGATCGTTAAATTACCTATGCTGTAAAAAGGGCTAGAAGCGGGCACCGAAATTGTAGGTGCTGAAGGCGTAACGGTGTCGCGTGTCCAAGATTGAGAGGTTGTCGAAGAATTCACTCCGCCGGAACTCGTTTGTAAGACTGTTAAATTGTACGTCGCATCTACAGACTTAGAGAAAGTAAAAGAGTAAGCTGAACCCAAGCAAGCCGTCGTTAAAGAACCGGCCGGACTTGTGACATCGCTGGCGGCCACATTGCCACCGAGTGTGACATTCAGACCGGTCGTACAGGCACCTGAAACGGTGACTGAGCTGGCATTAGAATAATAGGGATTTGTTGCAGGAGTCGTAATGGTTGGAGCCGAAGGGGCTGAGCTGTTACGTATCCACGAAAGATCGGCCGTCGGAGAACTCACTAAAGATAAATCCGTTTGTAAGACCGTTAACGCATAAGTGGCATCAACACTTTTAGATATCGTAAAGTTGTAAGTGCCGCCGACAGTACAGGTTTGCGATAAGGCACCGGCCGGGCTTGTCACATCGCTGGCGACGACATTTCCGCCAAGAGTGACTGAATAGCCCGCCGTGCAGGCTCCAGAAATAACTAATGAGCTGCCTGAAGAGGTGTAGGGTGTAGATGAGGGTATGGTTATCGTCGGCGCAGAAACACCTGTTGGTGGAGTTGCAGCCGGGCCGGACGGGGCATTACCATTTTGCTGCGAGGTGCAGCTTGAAATCAAAAGTGCAAATGACAGCGAAGCAACAAACTTGCCTGTTAATTTTAAAAAGAGGTTGATGCGGTTATTCGTCATTTCAGGGAACTTATCGGCTTTTTATGTAATAAATTAATGCTCAAAATGAGAAACTGTCAAAAAAATAGTCTAGTTATTGAACTTTCGAGATATTCTAGGGATGTGGGAAACCAAGCCTTGTTGGTAAATAATTACAATATTTATCAAGGGCATCCTCATTTTAACTTAATGTTTGTGATGAACTTGAGACCTGCAAAACTAGTGATTTACGTACGGAAGAATGTCTCCGGTTTTACCGATCGCGCAAGAACTCAAACAGAATGTAAAATTTGGGATTGAATTTCACCTCGCGGCTTTTAGTGGCAGTAAATAATGTAAGTGAGGGTCGGATAATTAGCTTGAGCGCAATTTTGCGAAGTGAGCTCAACAATTTTTGTTTCAGGCGTTAAAACCACAGAGCCATCGTTGACGAAAGAACCGCAAGAATAAACAGTTTGATTTCCGCGCGGCGTATGAACGACGAATTGATTCATTTCAAGGACTTGAATTTGAGTCGTGCCGGCCGGTGATGAAAACGAGCAGCTTGAGCTTTCAGCCTGAGCGACGCCAACAAGAAAAGTGAGTGCAGCAGTTAAAACATATAATTTCATAAAATCTCCAGTAATTTAATCAAATCACCATTTACCTTTGTGCTTCAACTTAAAAGCTTACTTTGACTCATTGCCTCTTTTGAAGGCTTCACAAACTAGACCTTCACTTGGTCGATTTTTTACTGCTGACAATGGCGTTATTCAGCATTTTCAAAAGCGGCCTGGTCGATGGCACCATGTCTTGCGAGAAGTACCACCAGAAGTAACCACCGACAAAACGGGGATGATCAATTTTCATATTATAATACCGATTAATATAAGCCTTTTTTCGGTCGGGGTGCTTGGTTCCGACTTCACCGAAGCCAATTTTTGAATTCGGAAACATGGTCGCTAGTTTTTGAAAGACTTTGGGCCAATCGGGTTGCAGGTCATTACAATCATCTTCGTAGTAGCTTATAAAAACATAATCTAAACCCTGCTTCATCGGTTCTGAAATATTGGCTTGAGCCCAAGTGAACATTTCGTTCGATTTCTGTGCCCAGCAACCGTCATTGTAATAAAGAGTTAAGGCCGTGGTTTTCTGTCGAGCTTTTACAATGTTATAGGCCGCATTCATCTTTTCGACGACTTGCGGGGTTTCGCCAAGCCATTCACCGTTGATTTCGTTGCCGATCTCCCAAATGTCGACATTTTCGCCGAGCACATTGAGGTACTCTTTAGTCCGCGTTGCGTAATCCTTTGCACTGATGTTTTTTGCATAAAATGAATCGAGCAGTTCACCCATGATAGAGCTGACTTTGTGAATCTGTTCGGCTGCATCTGCATAATGAGAAGCTTTGATGTTTTGATCGAAAACAATTCGAGTTGTGGGTTTGCACTTTAAACTTTTTAAAGACTTGATGATGGCCGGCAGATTTTCAACCGTATCAATGGTGACTCCGCAGATTGTATCTGCGGTTTGAGTCGATGATGACTTCACGCTTGAGGCCGACTTGCACCAAGCGTACTTGTAAGAAGAAAAAATAAAAATAAAAATAAAAAATCGGATCTTCACTTGGTTGAAGTGGCCGTAAAGACCAGACCTTTAGATATTTCGTAAATCTGCATTTAGAGACCACTTTGGTTAGGATTAGGAAAGCTTTGTTTTTTTACTGCAGCCCGACAGACCACATGATTGGCTGGAAAATTCGATTTGGTATCAGCCGAGGGGTCGCAATCTCTGATAGGGACACTGGGGTGACTTGTAGCTGTAAGTTTACCTTGGAGATCAGAGTGCTGAACATGACTTCTCGAATCACATGCAGTCGTTAGGGAGAGGCTTGCGATATTAAAGGTTACGAGGGTTATATATTTTATTTTTTTAAAATCCATAGTTATCCTTACTTTAATTTTAGTTCCAGGTTGTTAGGGTAGACCAGGTGCCCAGAACGAAAATTTGACTGAAGTCATAAACATCAATTCCCGCATTTAAATCTTTGACTGCCGATAAAGAATCAGCAAACTCAAGATCGTTGGGTGCAACGTAGCCGAAGGTTCCCCAAAAAGGCGAAATTTCTAGGTGAATGACAGAGATGCTTCTGCCGGCCACAAAAGAAATAAAATTGCCCGCGACCTGGCGGGTCCAGTTATAGGGTGAATAGACCGGTCGTCCGTATTCGGCAGCCCACATTTGCCACATGAATTCGCCGGTCAAATAATTGAGCTTGTTAGTTCCAGTCAGATTTAAAATACCATCGAAATCAAGACCAATGTTGTCGCGGATAAAATCGGCGGAATACATTGTTCCATCGCTTTTAACGGGCCAGGTCTGAACCAGAAAGGTTTTTTTTCCGTATTTCGCAGCTTTGGTATTCATAATGGCAATGAGGTCCGTAAGGCCCTGGGCACGCAGTTTGAGCCAATTTGCATCTCCTAATTTTCCGCCCGGATAAGACGATTTAAATTTTTTTGTGGCCGCGCTATTGTAATCCGATTCTTTCATCCAATGGTAATCTATGTAGGGTTCTACAGCTTCGATACCGTCAACGTTTGGATTGTTTAAAAGCAGATCGTCGTAAAAACCGCCGAGCCAAGTTCTGAAATCTGAATGCCAAACGCAAAGTAAGTGCTGGTTGCTGGCGGGGATATAATCCGCGCCCGAACTCATTTTGGCGCGCCAAGCTTGTTTGCTATCCCACACTTTTTTGAAGTTATTGACGGGCACCGACGCAATCGTTATCAGCCCCTGCGACTTGGCTGCCAAAGTTAATTCTTTAAATATGTTGGCGGCACCATAACCGCTTTCGACTGTGG
>JANPAD010000449.1:0-2114 GCA_031429735.1 Bdellovibrio sp.
AGGGCCCTTTGACTTTTCGGCACCACCTAAATCCTAAAAAGGTCTAGAGCAGGGTGCCTTTGAGGATAAGGCTGGCGCTGGTGAAGTAAATGATGACGCCGGTGACATCTACGATTGTGGCTACGGCCGGGGCAGAGGCTGAGGCCGGATCAAGTTTGAATTTGCGTAAGATGAACGGCAGCATCGAGCCCGAGATTGTTCCCCAAAGTACACAGCCCAATACAGATGTCGCGACAGTGACTGCAATCAGTCCGAAATGGCTACCATACTGTTGTTCACGCCACGGCCACATGTAAATACGGAACATTCCGACGAGCCCTAAGCAGACTCCAAGGCAAAGCCCGGTTGCTAATTCGCGGAGAAGTACCCGTACCCAATCTTTTTGTTTGATTTCACCCAGCGCCATTGCACGAATAATAAGTGTGGAGGCTTGGGATCCTGAGTTACCGCCGGAGCTGATAATTAAAGGCAGAAACATTGAAAGGACAACGGCGCGAGCCAGTTCATCTTCAAAATAACCTAAAGCGCTGGCGGTAAACATTTCGCCGACAAACAAAATAAGCAACCAACTGACACGCTTCTTAATCATTTGGCCCAATGAGATTTGCATGTAGGGCGCATCGAGAGTTTCGACGGCACCCAGCTTATGGATGTCTTCGGTTGCTTCTTCTTGAACCGCTTGTGCAATGTCATCGAACGTAACGATACCGACCATTTTGTTATCTTTATCAATAACCGGAATGGCCATCAGTTCGTATTTACTAAAAATTTGACCGATGTGCTCTTGATCAAGCTCAACCGGAATTTGCACGATATCCGTGTGCATAATTTCGGTTACCTTTTTTGTCGGAGCGGCAGCGAATAGTTCACGAAATGAAATGACGCCCATCAGGCGCTGTTCCGGATCAAGAACGTAAGAGTAGTAAACGGTTTCAACTTGAGTTTTAGCTTGAATGCGAATGTAGCTGATCGCTTCATCCACGTTCATGTTGGGACGTAAGCGGATAAAGCGCGAATTCATCAGGCCGCCGGCGCGGTCTTCGGCATAGGCCAGTAGCACTGTGACTTCACGTTTGGTCTGCGGATCGAGCAAGGCTAAAAAGTCTTCGCGGGCATCGAGGTCAACTTCTTGAATAAGATCGGCCGCATCATCCGGCGCAAGCAGCCGCAACCAAGAGCGGATTTCGAGATTCGAGAGATCTTTAATGAGCTCAAATTGATCGGCCGAGCCGAGATTTAAGAAAAGCTCTTCGGCATCGGTACGTGACATTGAATTAAAAAGATTCAGACGTTTGTCTTTGGTGAGTTGTGACCAGCTGTCTTCAGCTAGCGTCAATTCGTCTTGAGTGTTCGGTAGGTTTTCAATTTCAGAGGGGTTGTTGTCATCTTTTTGCATGGATGCCTCTTACTTTCTAATCAAAAAATGTGACCACTTTTTCGCTTCAAATTATGAGGGTAAACTACCTTGATTCTTTAAAAGCCACAAGCACTTCTTGGGTAGGTCCCAGTTTTTTTATTTGCCCACGATCAAGCCATAGGACGTAATTGCAATCTTCAACCGTCTGAAGACGATGGGCAATACGGATCTGCGTCTTTTCAGCAAGTAATTCTTTCAGGGCACGGTTCATGAGGGCTTCAGATTGCGGGTCAACATTTGATGTCGCTTCATCAAAAATAAAAATTTCGGCTTTTTGTAAAAGTCCGCGCGCCAAACTTAAAAGTTGCTTTTCTCCGTACGAAAGATTTTGTCCGCGCTCGGTTACGGGGTCCGATAACTTACAATGAAGCCCGACTTTTTTAAGCAAACTTTCGAGTTCGTGATTTTGAGATTTTCGAAACAAATCAAGATTATCGCGTATCGTGCCGGTCACGAAAAGTTGATCCTGTGAAATAACCGAAAAAAGAGAGCGATGCACTTCGACATCGGGTTCCTGTCGGCCGTTAATCAGAATGACTCCTTGTTCGATCGGGTAAAGCCTTAAGAGGGCTGAGATGAGAGTGGTTTTGCCGGAACCGGTCCTTCCGATCAAACCCAACTTTTCACCTTTTTTTAATTTAAATGAAACCGATTCAAGAATGGGCGAAGTCGATGTGGGATAGCTGAAGGTCAGATT
>JANPAD010000450.1:0-8678 GCA_031429735.1 Bdellovibrio sp.
GAAAAAAGATCAAGCAGCTGGCTGGCGCCGTCCGTTTGTCCTAGAATCCGTTTTGAATTAAAATAGAAAAAGGCCTGTTCGAATAAAACATCGGTTTTTGAAAGCATTTGAAAAAAAGCTGACAGCAACTGCGAATTTTCTTCATGCCCGCGGGGTTTCAGGTTCAGGCGCTTTAAAAAAACGTTTTGCACGTGATGCGTGAATTTTTCTGAAAAAGTCTCAAGCACTTTTTCAAATTCGAATTGGTTGTTGCCGATTTTAAGACTGGAGCCTAACTGGTGAATGGCCCATAAGAACGAGGCCGGCTGGCGCCCAAAACAGTAAAGACCGTCGCGGTCAAAGTACGCGGCCGTAAATTGCGGATCGTATTTCGGTAAAAAACGGTAAGGGCCGTAGTCAAACAACTCGCCTGATATATTGATGTTGTCGGTATTCAGAACGCCATGAACAAAGCCGCCCATCATCACCTGTGCGACGAGTTGAGCGCACTTATCAACGACGCTTGATAGAAAAGCTTCGGCGAGCAGCGAATAATTATCGTGATCAAGTGTCTGGCTCAGTTCGTGGTCATAAAAGTGCAGCGCGTAGCTTGTCAGTTTATGCAGGTTTGAAGCTTGGTTGAAAAATGCCAGTCTTTGAAAAGTTCCGATACGAATATGGCCTAGACTGTAACGGGTTAAAACTGCCGAACGGGTCGGACTGGGCTCGTCATTGCGATCAAGATTTTCGCCGGTTTCGAAAAATGCTAGCGTCTTTGAAGTTTTAACTCCCAGAGATTCAAGCATTTCAGTCGCGAGAGCTTCGCGAACAGCGCCTTTAAGTGTGAGGCGACCATCCCCTGCGCGGGAGTAAGGGGTGGTGCCGCTGCCTTTGGTGCCGAGGTCGTACCACTGCTTTGAATTGAGATCCTGCAACTGCGCAAAAAGAAAACCGCGTCCGTCACCTAAATCCGGATTGTAATGCTGAAACTGATGCCCGTGGTAGCGAAGAGCCAACGGTTGTGGAAGATTGCCGGGCAGCGGATTAAAATCAGCGAGATGGTTAACGGGAATTAAAAGTGGAACCTGTTTGTTAATATAGCGCAGTTTCTTTTCGGGAAACAGGGCCGGCTGAACCGGATCATAGAAGTCGGGTCCGAGCTGTAAAATAGGTTGTGTTTGATCGCTCCAGCTTTGCATGAATCTTTTATAACACAGTTTAAAATGGGGTGTAGGTATTTTGCCTGATCACAAACAAAAAGCCGTGGAGCAAATGAAAGCCTAATGAAAATCACTTGAAAACGAAATGAAAAGGACTATATTTTTAAAAAATAACTTAAAGGAGTTGTTATGAATCGTCGTACTTTCTTCCAAGCGACTTTATTAACAGTTGGAGCCGTTGTTGGTTATTCTGCTTTAGCACGCGCCGAAGAGCGCCGTCGTGGCGGGTCACCTTCTGGCGCTGCAGCCGGAGCCGTACTCGTGAGCCCGCAAGACCCAGCCGCCAAAGGCGTAAACTACGTAGAACTGAATACCAATATCAAAGATGCAAAATTGCAGACAGAGCGTTCCGGTGTGAAGTTTAAAGATCAACATTGCAAAAACTGCGCATTTTACCAAAAAGACAAAGAAACCAAAGTCAGCGGTAAAACAGCAGCCCCTTGCCAAATGCCATTCGCAACAGGCAAATACGTAACCGCTGAAGGCTGGTGTACATCGTGGGCTAAAAAATCTTAATCTGATTTTTCACAGTCAAGAACGAAAAAAGCCCGGAGAACTTCCGGGCTTTTTTTCTAACCAAAAATTTGAAATCTGAATTAAGCCGTTACTTGTGCAGCCGGCGGTTGGTCTCTTAAAGCTCGGCGAAGAACTTTACCCACGTTTGTTTTTGGCAATTCAGTTCTAAATTCGACGTGTTTTGGGATTTTGTAGTTTGTCAAAGACAGGCGAGCGAAGTCTGTGACTTCTTTTTCTGTCAGTGACGGGTCTTTTTTGACGACGACGACTTTGACCACTTCGCCGGAGTGTTCGTCAGGTACGCCAATGGCAGCTACTTCTAAGATTTTCGGATGTTTGGCTAAAACGTCTTCAATTTCGTTCGGGTAAACATTAAAGCCTGAAACTAAGATCATGTCTTTTTTGCGGTCAACTATTTTAAGGTAACCGTCGGTATCAAATACGCCGACATCTCCTGTGTGGAGCCAGCCGTTTTTGAGAACTTTGTCGGTTTCGTCCTGGCGGTTGTAATAGCCTTGCATAACTTGCGGACCCTGAACGCAGATTTCGCCCGGCTGACCTTCGGCAACTTCTTGATCATCGTCATCGACTAGCTTCAAGTCTGTGTTCGGAACAGCTAAACCAATAGTGCCGACGCGGTCTGTGCCGTCGATCGGGTTACATGTAACGACCGGTGAGGCTTCAGTCAGTCCGTAGCCTTCGATCAAATTGGTACCAGTTGCTTTGAACCAGTTGTCTTTAACTGCTTTTTGTAAAGCCATAGCTCCGGCTACGCAGATTTTGGTATGCGAGAAATCAACTTCTTTGATTTTAGGGTTGTTCGCCAAAGCGTTGAACAGTGTGTTTACGCCGGTAATAATCGTGAATTTATATTTTTTCATTATTTTGATGAAATCAGGAATATCGCGCGGGTTTGCGATCAGAATATTTTGGGCTCCGATGCGCATCAAGCCAAGGCTGCAAACTGTTAACGAAAAGATGTGGTAGAGCGGAAGAGGTGTAATAACTATTTCTTCACCTTCAACCAATCTTGGTTTCATCCATGCATTCATTTGCAGAACATTGGCGATAATATTTTTGTGAGTGAGGATGGCCCCTTTTGAAACGCCTGTTGTGCCGCCGGTGTATTGCAAGAAAGCGATATCTTCGTGGGTCAGTTTTGGTTGAACATAGGTTTTCTCGGCACCTTTGCTCATGGCCTCAGACCACGTGTGATGTTTAACATTGTAAGCCGGCACCATTTTTTTAACGGTCTTTACAACGAAATTAATCAGCTGACGTTTCGGGAACGGTAATGCATCTCCCATTTCAGTCACAATGACATGTTCGATTTGGGTGTCTTTGATTACATCCTCAAGAAGTTTAGCAAAATTCGCCATAATGACGATCGCTTTTACCCCGGAGTCTTTAAACTGGTGACGCATTTCAGTCGTGGTGTAAAGCGGATTGGTGTTGACAATAATCAGGCCGGCGCGGAAGGCCGCGAACAAAACGATCGGGTACTGAAGAACATTCGGCATCTGGATAGCGATACGATCGCCTTTTTTTAGCCCCAGTGTGTTTTGAAAATAAGAGGCCATGCGACCTGAGTAAATGTCCAGCTCGTGAAAAGTCAGGTCTACGCCGAAGCTGGAGAAAGCGGCCTTATTGCGGAACTTGCGGATCGCTTCATCGCTGATTTCGAGAATGTTCTGGTATTCATTCGGGTTGATTGAATGAGGTACGGATTTAGGGTAATGTTGAGTCCATGTATTTTTCATGTCATTGTCCTATTCTAATTGTTGCTTATGCTTAAGAAGCTAAACATAATGTCATTCATGAAGCTAGTATGTTTGCTCTATATCATCATTATTGCAACAGCATGTCACAAGAAAGAAGTGACGACTTCATCAGTTGGCGCGACCAACGTCGAAACCGCGAAGTCAAATCAACAGGCAAGTGACAATACCGTAAGCATTCAATTGCCGAAACCGGAGCCTGAGGTGCTTTTTTCTAAAGTTTTTCGAGAGTCTATTTATTTTGCTAAGAGTCTTGAACGTGAAGCACTGAAACTTTTAGTCCGTGATAGTCAGCAGCAAAATCAAACTTTGTTTTCAGTTCTTAGCTATGCAGTCGAGAGTTATTCAGGAGCTAAAAAAAGTGCGCCCTTCGGGTTAGATTGCACGCGCTATGATTTTAAAAAAAGCGGCGAGTTGATTTCGGTTTTTAAAATGTGTACGAAACCTGCAATTGAAATTGCGACGATCAATGTTCGAAGTAAAGATCAAGATTATGAAATTAATTTTAAAATTCACGAATGGGCTCGTGTGATCGGGCCGTCCGCTGCTTTGACGGGGTCTGATGTGAATTGCCGCCTTGAAATTTTAAAAGAAAAGTTAAATCTACTCAGCTGCCAAAACTGGGCGATGCAGACCAATCAGGAGCAATTGTCAGCGACAGTTATCAAAACAGATGAGTTTGTCTTTCAAAGAAATGCGGCCAAGCAATTTGTAATTCGCGGCGGCTTTTACAAAGAGTTGATTAAAAACAAAAAGATTGATATTGAAGTGCCGTTAGACGGCAAAATTAAGATTATTGAAAAAGAAATTAAAGTGATAGATGAATTTGAAGATCAAAAAAACGGAGTAATCAACAATGGCCAAAAAGAAAACAGTCCCAAAGAAGTCAGCCCTCAAGAAACCAAAAGTATCGAGTTCAAAAACGAGCTCGAACAGAGCGAAAAGCAAATCCAAAATGAAAGCGAAAGCCAAGGTCAAAGCCAAGATCAAAGCCAAGCCGACGAACAAAATCTCGGCCAAGGTGAAGAGCCTAAAAGTGAAGTCGTCCCTCAAGAAAACCAGCCGCCCCCAAGCAACAGAACAGGACGCGGCCAAAGTAACCCAGGCCCCTACCAAACCCCAATTGAAAGCGACGGTCGCGGTCGGTAATTCGGTTCCGGACTTTACAGTGCACAGTTCAAGCGGCTATGCGGTAACGCTGTCAGATTTAAAAGGCAAAACAATCATTCTTTATTTTTATCCGAAAAACGATACTCCGGGATGCACACTTGAAGGCCAGGATTTTAACCGCCTTCGTGCCGAGTACGCTGATGTGAACGCAGTTGTCTACGGTGTTTCACAAGACTCCGTCACGTCACATTGTAAGTTTCGCGACAAATACGGTTTTGAATTTGAGTTGCTCAGTGATGAAAGCGGCAAGCTTTGCGGTCTTTTTGATGTGATTAAAGAAAAAAACATGTACGGCAAAAAGTACATGGGTATTGAGCGCAGCACGTTCGTCATCGATGAAAAAGGAAAACTGGCGAAAGAATATCGCAAGGTTTCTCCGGCCGGTCACGCCGAAGCAGTTCTAAACGATATTAAAGCGATGTAATTTTTTACGAAAGTTCGCGAAGTCGGTGGATGAACCCATCGACTTCGTCAGTCGTGGTATCCCAGCTCGTCATAATTCGGCACTCAAAAGTTTTTTCATTCCAGACATAAAAGAAGTATTTTTCGCGCATGGCCTTAACCCATTCCTGCGGAATTTCGGCGAACACAGCGTTGCTCTGACGTGCAGCGGTGACATTAACGCGTGGTACTTTCACCAGTCCGTCGTAAAGTCTTTGCGCCATTTCGGTCGAGTGCCGTGCTATTTGCAAATACAATTCATTTGTAAAGTATCTTTCAAATTGGCAGGCGATGAACCGTGTTTTTGAAGGCAGTTGCGCCGATTGTTTACGAATGTATTTGAGTTTTTGTTTTGAAGCAGCGGCCAATTCGGGATTCAAAACCAGAATAGCTTCGCCGGCTAAGAGGCCGTTCTTTGTGCCTCCGAAAGAAACAACATCAACACCCAAGTCGGTGGTCATTTGTTTGAATGTGCACGTGAGATGGATCAGTGCATTCGTTAAGCGGGCGCCGTCGATATGCACAAACATATTGTTTTGATGAGCCCAGTCCGTGATAGCCTTGATTTCTTCAAGGCTGTAACAGGTGCCGAGTTCAGTCGGCTGAGTCAAACTGACAACGCGGGGTTGGCTGTAATGCTGATCGCCGCGACGAACCAAGTTTTGCTTTAAAGTATCGAGCGAGATTTTACCTTGGCTGCTTGGGACGCACAAAAGTTTACCGGCAAAAAATTCGGGCGCGGCGCACTCGTCCATGTTCAGATGGCTGACTTCAGAACAAATAACGGACTCGTGTCTTTCCGCTAAAAAACGAAGAGCTAAAACATTGCTGGCGGTCCCGTTGAAAACAAAAAAAACTTCGGTTTTTGCGCCGAAGTTTTCGCGAAAACGAGCGATGGCGAGTTCGCTGAACTCATCGGTTCCGTAACTGGGGGCGTGATCAACATTGCTTTCGATAATCGATTTCAGCAATTCCGGATGAATGCCGGAGTGGTTGTCACTGCCGAAGCCTTTCATAAAAGCCTCTGAAATAAAAAATGGTAGGCAATGAGGGCTGCGGTTTTGCTGCTGCGGTTATCGGTGTCGAGTTCTGGTGAAACTTCATAGACTCCTAAACCTTTAATGCGGCAAAGATGTGAAAGCTTTTTGAAAAAAGTTAAAAAATCGGCAATAGCCAACCCGGTGGCCCACGACTGGCTGCAACCGCCGGCGTCGCTTGAACGAAGGCCGTCGATATCGAAGCTGATAAAGACCGGAGTTTCGGGCGTCAAAGTTTGAAATAGCGGATGTTCAAGCAAGCTACTTAAGCCGCCGTTTTGCTCAATCGCTGCTAAGTCAAAGATGTGTGCGCCTTGTTCGCGCGCCCAGCTTTTGTGGTGAACTGAATTGCACTGCGGTTGAATTCCGATTTCAGCAAATTCAAATTGCCCGCCGAAATCATTGAGTAAGCGATAAAAAGGAGTGCCGCTGTTGAAGCCATTTTTAAGCGGACGTACATCAAGGTGAGCATCGAAATTGAGAACAACCGGTTTGAGGGGTGCTGTGGCTCCGTGAGCCTTGATGAAGGCCGCGGCGTCCGAGTAGCCATAGTCATGACCGCCACCGAAGCTGATGACTTGCTGGCCTTGGCGGTAAAGGCTTTCTGTCAGATCGAGCGCAACGCGGTGGCGTTCTTCAAGTGTTGAAATGTTGTCTGTTTCGAGGTTACCGAGATCTGAAAAGCTCATTTGGTTTAAAGCCTGTTCGTTCAAAGGCGGAGTCATTTTGTAAAGAAATTCGCGGATTTTATTGGGAGCCGAAGCTGCGCCGAGCCGTCCGCCGTTAAGCTGAATACCCTCATGATCCGGATAACCGACCAGCGAAAAATGAATTTGATTTAAAGTGGGAGATTTAATTTGGGCAGACGTGCGGCTTTTGAATACGTCGCCGAGGCGGAGATCTTGAGGGTCGTTTTTTGTAAAAAATAAGTTCGGGTTCGTTAGCTTAAAACTCACTGCTCGATTTTCCTTAGACTAAGTCGTCTAAGAATACTGCCATTATCAGAATCGTACAATTTGATTTCCATACGATTGAGAGCAGAAACTTGGATGTCGCCCACGTAGCTGTCGTTTTCGCCGGCAATCAACAGGATCCATTGTTTTGTACTTGGGCTAACAAAGTAGTTATAGATATCTTCGTCCATCGTGATGCAGGTATTGCCGAATCGACGTGCAATTGAAAACTCGGTGTAGCTTGAAAAGACATAACAGTGGCCTGTGTCTTCTGTAATCCAAGTGCCGAGCATTTGTTGAAGACCGACATAATTGATGGATTTGACCATCAATGTTTCGCTACTTTGGATACGATTGGCTTCTATTGAGATAAAATCGCCATCTGAAAGTTTGTTGAGATAGGTTGCTACGATTGGTGAGGTTGCGCTGAGGATAAGTTTTTTAGGATCTTTGCTGCCGGTGAAGTAAAAACGATTTTTGATCTTTTCCACTTTTCCCTCATAGAGAGCGGCATGGGTGGATAGCGCGCTTAGACACAAAATGATCAACAGCAATAACTTCATATGCCTTGTAAAAATCATGTTAAGACATGGGGGTCAATTCTATTGTTTCTGGACTGTTATTGGACAGTTGCTTGTAAAAAAAATACAATAGTGTAAGATTTAAGCAAGTTAATGTCGCAGCACGTTAAGCGTATGAATTATGTGTGGTTTATAATGGAATGTAGACAGATGAATCAGTTTAAATTTGCGGTTGTTACAATTATTGTCGTTTTGTTTTCAGCGGCGGCGTTTGGCCAGACAGACTCGGGCGGGCGCGGCGCGCGACCTATTTCACGCACTTATGGCTTCGTAGGAACTTTGGCCGACGTGGGACTGTACTATTCTCAGACAGCGGCGACCGCCACCCCATCGGCGGGTAATACCTTCGATAACAGCACTTCAGTTTATGATGTTAAGCTCGGCTACATTTCTGAAAGTCATTTTTATGTCGGTGGTCTTTACACCGTGGGCAGTGATAGCCAAGTCAGTGCCAGTCGTGTTTCGCGTTATACCGGTGGTGCCGGGCTAGGTTACTTCGCGTACAACGGATTTAATTTACGAGCGTATTATATTTTTGATTCAACTTACGGCGATTATAAGAGTGGCACCGGCTATCAGGCCGATTTAGGTTATGCGATTAACCCTACGTCTACTTTTTATCTGGGCGTGGCGCTTTCGCTACGCGAAGTGAAGTACACGACGAATCAATCGATTGCTGCTTTTGAATCTTGGACACGCACTGAGACCTATCCGTTTGTTACTTTGGGTTTTTTGTTTTACTAAAATTGCATAACACGTGACTTTAGAATCGTCGCCGAGCAAAATTGAAAAATGCGATATTTATGTACCCTCGTCCTCTCTATCACGTGGCTTTTCCTGTCCTCATGTGCAACCCAGTCGAAAACTAAAACGCCGGATTCTCCGGTCTACGAAGCCGCCTTAAAGAATATCGACGCCGCTCTATATGATACAACCGAAATTGACGTTGAGGGGACGCACTTTTTTATTTTCATTCGAAAAGTACGGCCGATCAAGTCGGATT
>JANPAD010000451.1:0-1724 GCA_031429735.1 Bdellovibrio sp.
ATTCAAGAAAATCTGCCCCGTTTTATCGATCACAATGGCGACAAATTTAGGTGCATCAACGGGTTTAGCGGCCTCGGTTTTGGGTAAATCGAGCTTGATCGAGCTGGCCAGCAAAGGGGCGGTGATGATGAAGATCATCCAACATATACCGCATTTATTTTGATATTTTGGAGCAGCTCACTCTATTTTAAGGGTTGAATCCTTCTGGGGCTCAAGCAAACCAAAGGATGCATATTAATTGTGCTTCTGGGTCGTCCATACTGCTGATGACTGTGGACCAAAATGCGGGCTAAACTTGTCTCAAGTTTTTACCTCAGCTTGCGACCATCAGTGGAGATCTCTCATGAATCAGCTTGTGCGGTCCATCAGCGTAGTCCTATACGCTTCATTCTTGTTGTTTTCGTCGTCAGGATCAGTAGCAGCTATCAATGATTCAGATGCAACTGGCCGCGTGCGGGTTGCGTTAGCTGGTGATGCATTAAATCTTGACCCTCACTCTTTCAATGAGACTAATCAATTGGCTCTGCTTGGCAATGTATACGAGGGGCTTTTGGTGCGAGATCAACAATTGCGCCTTAAGCCAGGGTTGGCAGTAAAGTGGCGCGCCGTCTCCCCCACGAAGTGGCGTTTCGAAGTGCGCCGCAATGTCCGCTTTCACGGAGGCGAGCCTTTTACCGCCACTGACGTTGTTTTTTCACTCCAACGGGCTAGGCAGCCGGAGGCAGATATGAGTCTGTATGTGGCCGATGTCACTAAAGTTGCCGCGCTTGACTCATTTACGGTGGAGGTCGAGACCCGGCAACCAAATCCAACATTACCCGAAACTTTGCCGCTTTTGTACATTCTTCCTGCGACTTGGGCCAAAACCATTGGTCTAGAGAAGCCCATTGACATCAAGGCGAAGGCGACTCCAGCTGACATCCGAACGGCAAACGGTACCGGCCCTTACCGGCTGGAGAAGTGGACAAGCGGTATTTCAACTACTTTGACTCGCAACGACTCCTATTGGGGCGCTATTGCAGGGTCGCCTCGTGTCGTTGAGATTGTGCAACTGGTCAACGATTCAACGCGGATGGCAGCGCTGTTGGCTAATGATGTTGATATTGCCTTCCCCCTTCCATCGCAAGATGTTGAACGCCTGTCCACCGATGCCCGCGTAGTTGTCACACCGGTGCCTGAATTGCGCAACATTTTTCTCGGGTTGGATGTTGAGCGGGCTGAGTTGTTGTACTCGGATGTGAAGAATCAAAATCCCTTCAAGGACAGGCGCGTACGTCAGGCTGTCGCTCACGCCATTGACGTCGTTTCAATAGTAAAAAATGTGATGCGCAATCAAGCCCGCGCATCCGGAACGCTCATTGCAAAGGGTGTGAGGGGTTATGACGAAACTGCCGCCCAACCAATACCATTTTCGCCAGAAAGGAGCAAAAGCTTGCTCCGAGAAGCGGGGTTTCCTAACGGATTCGCGATTACCTTGGACTGTTCGAACGACAGATATTTAAACGACTCGCAAGTATGTCAGTCGATTGTTCCGATGTTGCAAAGGGTGGGCTTGCGCGTACGATTGAATTTGATGCCCAGAGCCCAGTATTTCCCGAAAATTGTTCAAAGAGATACGTCAATGTTCTTGCTAGGGTGGTACCCGCCAACCAACGACGTTCATCATCTTTACCATGGGCTGACGATGACGAAAAGCCCCGATGAAGGGCAGCAAAATATGTCCG
>JANPAD010000452.1:0-1587 GCA_031429735.1 Bdellovibrio sp.
GTTAAATCAACTTTCCAAGATTTGTTTTGTATTAAACTTAAATTGCCCGCTTTGTCATAACATCTGACAGCGATGCTATGATTGCCTTCTGATAAATCGGTTAGGTTCAAGGGACTCACACATGCCTTGAAGGCACCTGCATCGAATGAACATTCCGAACTCTGCACACCGCTCAATTGATCATTAGTAACAAATTCAATTTTAACAAAATTATTCGACGCGACTGTGGGAGGAACCGCAGTGAGACTCACAACCGGAACCGTCGCGTCAACACGAAAAACCACGGCATAAGATGGAAGAATTTCACCGTTTTGACCACTGACGGTCACTATTAATTTATGATCGCCATCAGCGATATTTGACATTGTAAATACGAGCGATGAACAGTCGACATCTGACATATCGTCAAACTTACAAACAGCAGTTTTGGCTAAAAATTTGCCTGCATTGATGATTTGAAATTCAAGTCTTTGATTTCGAATATTTGTGAGGGCGTTCAGTTTAGATTTTAAGGTAACTTGAGGAGACGCTGATGCAGGAGGTAAGTTTGGCGAGGTAGAATCGCCGAGACTTTCTGAACTCAATTGAGAAGCATTATTTGAAGTGAAAGTTCCACCGCAATTTTGAAAAAAAACAAGTGTCGGCAACAGGAAAAGTAGACATGTCCAAAATTGTCTTTTAAACGACTTCATACTCCCCCAGACAAGATAAATTTCTATCGGTTTAACCAGTCAAAATCTAAAATCATTATCAGCGCATAGCGCTTTACGAATCGAATTGAAACGTTTTACTGTCCACGCTTTAGACAGTGCAACCTGTTTAGTGCAGGCCCGGGTCATTTTAGAACTTGGCCGGCCGTGATAATATCTCATTAGAAAGAAATTTAAGGGCTATTGAGTTTAACCTCCCGCTTTACACGGCTGAGTCTCCGTTTAGCTGGGGTTCGGATTTGCTGTGGATTTGGAAAAAACTTTGCGAAAATAATTATTCTGAGGTTTCTCGTACATGAAAACTAAAGGCATGTGGAGTTAATTTGTTTTTAAATACCCAACGGCCTAAAGAATTTTTTACATTAAACACGACACGACCGCCGGCACTTTCTTGGGGCTTTAATTCGGACTTCGTAAAGTACATACTTTTATCAACTTCATCATTCATTTCTTCAGGGTTGTTTCCTATGGTTTTTTCGCGAGAGTCTAATGAAGCTATAGTAAAAAATGAGCTATCTACGGTAATTGTCTTTTTACTTATATTTGTAAAATAGACTTTAAAAACCAAAGAGTCCTCATGCGCTTCTAAAGCTTTGTAAGCTACATCATACAATGCAGTTTTAAACTCAGCCAAGCGAACACCTTCTTTATAATTTTCTAATTCAAAGCGAGCCAGGTAAGTATTAGCTTCAGCAAACATAGTACAAACTGTAATCAAAACTGCTAAGAAAATTCTCATTATTTAAGTTTAAATGACGAAGCACTATAACTACTAAATTTGATAAATATAAAAACTGAAATTAGTCTTTGGTTGAGAATTTATATAAACTTAACTAAGAATGTATAGCCCTAAGTCCTGAAAACATTTAAAAATAAA
>JANPAD010000453.1:0-8617 GCA_031429735.1 Bdellovibrio sp.
CCTTGGTAGTTTCCAACCGTTCCTGAAACAGCGGTTGTTCCCTCTGAACTGTTTTTACCGCAGCTAAAAAACACAACAGTAAGAGATATTGCGGCCAACGCGAGACTAAAAAATTTATACATTATTTCTCCTTGAAACAAACATTTGAATGTTTGAATAGTAGAAAACTTATTGTTGACGCTCAATATTTTTTTATCTTTAATGTCAAAGGTCTGGGAAAACAGAGAGTGACTCAGATCAGCAAAATTCATTTGCAAGCCACCTTGATGATTTTTTAGACACCCATTCGAAGCAAAATGTCAGAAATGCTTAAGATCGATTCTTCGCCCAATGTGAAGTCTTTCAATTTGTATTCAAAACTTCCGTTTTCTTGTTCAAAAATCAGAATGGCTTTTTCGGTTCCGAGTTTATTGGCCTTTTCGAGCTTCTTTTTAAAGTTACCGGTTAAAAACACCTCGGCGTAAATATCTTTTTCGCGAAGTTTCGAAGCAATGCGGACGCCTTCGCTCAGCGCAAGTTCACTGCCTAAAGCGACAATTGAAACCGGTTTCGGCGGCTGAATGCCGATTGTATCTATACCTTTTTCGGCGTCAACGCAGAGGTCAGCTAATCGATCAACTCCAGCAGCCCAGCCAACTCCGGGAGTCTTTGGACCACCCAGCATTTCAACCAAACCGTCGTAACGTCCGCCGGAAAGAATGGCCGATTGTGCGCCTAATTCGGTCGTCGTGAATTCAAAAACTGTGTGGCAGTAATAATCAAGTCCGCGCACTAATTGCGGATTAACCTTATAAGGAATATCTAATTTTTGTAAACCTGCTAAAACGTCCGCGAAAAACTTCTTCGACGTTTCGTTTAAGAAATTTTCCATCAGCGGTGCGCCGGCCACAATTTTTTTATCGCCTTCGTCTTTTGAATCCAATATGCGCATCGGGTTCTTTTCGAGTCGCACCTTGGAATCTGCCGACAGCTGATCTTTGAACGGTGTTAGATAAGTGACTAAAGCGTCGCGGTAGGCGTTGCGTGATTCAACATCACCCAGCGTATTGATTTCAAGAAGGCTGCGCTTTGAAAGACCCAATTTTTTAAGAACATTCCATGCTAAATCAAGACATTCAACATCGGCCAAAGCGGATTCAAGCCCCAAAACTTCGACACCCAACTGGGTGAATTGACGATAGCGGCCTTTTTGCGGGCGTTCGTAACGAAACATCGGACCGTAATAATAAAGTTTAAGCGGAGTAAGCTGCGCCAGGCCTTCGCTGACGAAAGCGCGAACAACGCCAGCAGTTCCTTCGGGTCGTAAAGTTATCTTTTCTCCGCCCCGGTCTTCAAAACTGTAAGTTTCTTTACTAACGGCGTCGGAAGTTTCACCCAAAGAGCGGTGAAAAACGTCCGAAAACTCAAAAATCGGGGTTTCAATCTCTTTAAAACCGAAGTTTCGGGCTGTTTTATAGGCTGTTTCGTCGATAAGGCGAAAAACCTGTTTAAGTTGAGGTAATAAATCCCGTGTGCCGCGTACGCTTTGATATTTACTCATAAGAAAGTTAAGCATAACCTATCGATCTCAAGTTAGGCAAACTGACTTTCAAGGTGAGGCTCACATGAAATGGGTTTTAGTCGCATTAATGGTTTTTTCATTAGCTGTTGGGGCGGGCGTTTATCTCATTAAAGGCAAAGGCCACGGCACCGGAATCGAAATTGACTGGCGCCTTTTGAACGAAATGGACTACATCACTTACAATGCGCCCGCCGAAATCAAAAAGCTTGAAGGGCAGCAGGTTAAAATTCCGGGCTTTATGGTTCCGCTTGAAGACAATCAAGCCAAAGTGACCGAGTTTTTATTAGTGCCCACACCGCAAGCCTGTATTCACGTACCGCCACCTCCGCCGAACCAAATGATCCACGTTAAAATGAAGGAAGGCGTTGAAGCGCGCCCGGGAGCACCGATCTGGGTTTACGGCGAATTCAAAATTACGAAAAGCCGTTCGCAATATGGCGAGGTTTCTTTTGAAATTCAAGGTGAAGGGGTCGAAGACTACCAATGAGCCAAGTAACAGTTGAAATTAAAGACCTGAAGTTTTCGTACGGTTCGAACTCAATTTTAGATCTCGACAGCATCACAGTGAAAGAAGGCGAAATGGCCTTCTTGTTCGGGCCGAGCGGTTCGGGTAAATCAACTTTGCTTGAACTATTGGCCGGCATTCTTAAATCACAGTCGGGCACCTTGAAAGTGGCCGGTCAAGATTTGCCTTCTTTAACTGACGTTCAGTTGGACCGTTACCGCGCCGAAAACGTTGGTTATATATTTCAAAGTTTTAATTTAATTCCATATCTATCAGTGACTGAAAATATTCAGTTGCCGTATTTGTTTCAACCGGCTTCAGAAGTTGATACACGTTTAATGAATCACCTGATTTACGAATTAGGCTTAGACTTGTACCGCGATAAGCCCGTCGCCGAATTGTCAGTCGGACAACAGCAGCGCGTAGCCGTGGCTCGTGCGCTCATCAAAAAACCTAAAATTATTTTGGCGGACGAACCGACTTCGGCATTAGATTACGACCACCGCGAAAAATTTCTGAAAACATTGTTTACACTTTGTCGTGAAAATAAAATTACCGTTTTGTTTGTTAGCCATGACCGGGGCATCGAAAAGCTTTTTGATCGGTCAATAAGTCTGCTTGAGCATAACCGCGTTTTAAACATGCACCTTGCGGAGACTTTGTGAGCTCCTTAGCGGCCAAAAAGATTTCGTGGTTCTCTTTAGCTTTTAAGTCGTTAAAAAACCGCAGGCTCTCGACGGGGCTCACGATTTTTTCAATGACCCTAAGTTTGGTTCTGTTGATGAGCGTTGAACGTGTTAAGCGCGCGGCGCAAGACGGTTTTACGAAAAGCATATCGGGTGTTGATTTAGTTGTCGGTGCGCGTTCGGGCCCGCTACAAATCATTATGTATTCGGTCTTCAACATGGGCCAGGCCACGCAGAATGTTTCAATCGAAAGTTTTAATGAAATACGCCAGCGCGCCGATGTCGATTGGACCATTCCGTACAGCTTGGGCGACGGGCACAAAGGCTTCCGTGTAGTGGCAACAAATCTGGATTTCTTTAAGCATTACCAATTCCGCTCGAACGAAAAAATTGAACTCAGCGAAGGAAAAACCTTCGAAGGTTTTTTCGATGTGGTGATCGGCGCCGACGTGGCCGAAGCTCTTAATTACAAAATCGGTGATCAAGTGGTGGTGGCACACGGAGTGACTTCCGGCCCGGCTATTCAAGAGCATGATGATAAACCGTTCCGTGTGGTAGGTATTTTAAAAGCCACGGGTACGGCCATAGACCGCGCTTTGTATATTTCACTGCAAGGTATGGAAGCCATTCATATTGACTGGCAGTCGGGCAGTGCGCCGGCGATGGGCAAAGAAACTAAAGCTGACACTTTAACGGCCACAATGCTTCAACCTAAAACCATCACTTCATTTTTTGTTCGCACGAAAAACCGTATTGAGATTTTGCGACTGCAACGCTACATCAATGAATACAAAGATGAACCTTTGCTTGCGGTTATTCCGGGTGTGGTTTTGTCTGAGTTGTGGCAATCGCTTTCAATGTTTGAAAGAGTTTTAAAAGCTCTTTCGTTTTTGGTGATGCTGGTCGGACTTCTTTCAATGTTGATTGCGATCATGACATCGCTGAATGAGCGCCGTCGTGAAATGGCCATTCTGCGCGCCTTAGGCGCATCGCTGAAACATATTTCTTCACTGATTGTCTTTGAAACTGCACTTCTTAGCACCTCAGCTATTGTTTTAGCCTGCGGTCTGAAACTTTTGTTAGAGCTGGCCCTGGGGCCATGGATGCAAACTCGTTTTGGTCTTTATTTGCAAGGGTCTTCTTTTTCATTAAATGAAATACTGTACATGGGTTTAATGCTGGTTGCCGCTTTGTTAATGAGTCTGATTCCGGCCGTACGGGCCATGCGTTCAGCCCTTAAAGACGGCCTGAGTTTGAAATTGTAAATGAAAAAACCTAACGACGAAAAAAACTACATAACGCCCGTAGGCTTTGAAAAAATTCGCAGCGAATACACCGCACTTCTCAGCGGCGAAAGACCCAAAGTGGTTGAAGTCGTAACTTGGGCCGCAAGTAACGGTGACCGCTCTGAAAATGCCGATTACCAATACGGTAAACGCCGCCTTCGTGAAATCGACAGACGCCTGCATTTCTTAAAAAATCGCCTTCAAGATGCCGAAATTATTGATCCGGCTCTGATTGAAAATGATAAAGTGGTTTTCGGCGCAACCGTTTCACTTGAAAATGACGACGGCGAAGTCGTCACTTATCAAATTGTCGGCGAAGATGAAATCGATATTCCGAATAAAAAAATCTCGTGGAAATCACCCATCGCCCGAGCAATTTTGGGTAAAAAGCTAGATGATGAAGTGCGCGTTTCTAAACCCGCCGGCGATGAAACCATGATCGTCGTGGATCTTCAGTACAAATAGCCGCCGTCTCACGATGAGACATCCAATACAAACGCTGTCTACGTTTTGAATGCCACCAGACTTTTTACGTCATGTTTTCAGTTTGAAACACCCATCTGCAATTTGCGGCTTATAGCCTGGTTAAGTTATTGAAACGTAAGCCTTTATGAATAGAAGTCAAAAGTCGATCATGTGGTTTGTGGTAATTACTCTTTTGTTTGGCGCTTTTAATGCCCGTGCAGCGAGTGGATTTCGAATGAGTTTGGCTGAGTTAGAAAATGAGTTCTTCGACTCATTGAACCAAGCGATGAATGCGAACCTGCAGAAAAGAATGAGTAACAAAAGTGATTACTCGTTAAATGGTGTAAGCGTTGCATCCGGTTGTCAAATATTCATCGACGCAAATGCTCGATTGGGTGATCAGGGTGCCTACACCATTAACGAGATTGTCTTACATAGTTCTGAGTATCCATCATTGCTGGCAGACTCGGCTTTGAATGAACAATGCCCTAATTATCGAAATCTCGAAGTTCAGCAGCGAGCCCAACTTATTGCTTTACTTCTCACGGCGATGGCTCACTTTGAAAGTAGCTGTCGGCTTTCTGCGGTCAATCCTGACGCTCCGAACGGCACAGCTCGCGGCTTTTTTCAGCTCCACCAAGGGCACGAAAACGAATACGATGGCCGTTCAGACAGCTGCTCCCGAAATGCGAGTCTTGACGCTGAAGAGTCGATTGATTGCGCTTTAGGAATGCTTAATTTGCAATTTGCGCGAAGTGGACTCTTATTTGATCCGGGTTCTTATTGGGATGTGCTTCGTCCTAAGGGAGAAGCGCAAAGCACGGCGGCCATAGGACAAGCGCTTGGACGGACCGGTCTTTGCCGCCTTCAATAAAACGAGCTGCACAATAACAATAAGCGTCTAAATGTATTTTGTTGAGTCTGGGTCTCTCTGAAGTAGCCTATTGGGCGAATAGAGGGGTTCTATGAAACAAGTGCTTTTGGCCACAGTCTTATTTTTATCTTTCAACTTGCACGCCGACAATATGCCTTACAAAGACGGAGACTTTTCTTGTGTAACACAAGCAGAAGCCAACCGATACGTTTCTGATTTTCATATCAACGTTCAGTCCTTCGGCGGCATGGAACTTTGCAACGGTAGCAAAGACACAAAAAGACTTTTCAATGATTTACAAATTATCGAACATGGGCAATTTGACACATCGTCAACATCAAACCGTTTTATCCGTAATTTTGTTGATCCGACGAATTACTACAATTGGATGAAATCTCAAACACGCAGTATTAACCGTGGGCAAGATGTGCCTTACGCAACCGCTTACAATAGCGGCGGTAACTTCACGATGCAGGACGGCTGGGCGAAGCTTTCAACTTTAGGCCGTGTCGGCACGGTTATTCATGAAGCTCGTCACACCGAAGGCTACCGTCATATTCCGTGCACGCAAGGAACTTATCAGGGTTCTTCGGTACAGGGTTGTGACCGCGACTACAACTACGGCGGTTCACACGCCATCGAAATGGAATACTACGCCAACGTCGCTGTACGCGGACAAAACTTTCACCCGGTTTATCAAAAAATGGCGCGCTTGATGGCTATTGCCCGCAGTAATATTTTCTTCAACACACCGGTTATTCAATCGCACGAAGCGGTTTTGGCTTTAGCCGCTGACCGCCAATCAGCAAAATTGTTTAATAACGGTGAATGGTTTGAGCGTGAAGTGCCGCAAGCCGATGGTCGTTTAAAACGCACAAGCTTCGGCGGTGTTTTGTTCAACGGACTGCAAGCCATGAGCATTGAACTTTACCGTAACTCAGGTTTTCCAGATATGGTGGCCGATACGTACTCTTACTTCAAACTGCTTTTAGAAAATAAAACAGCCATTAAAGATTTTGAAGAGTTCGATGAAGGCACAAAAAGATTTGTGGTTCGTGTAACCGCTGACAACAAACTGACTGCGTATGACTTTCCAAACGGGGCGTGGGGCCGTGATGTGGCTTTACCCACAACAGTGGTTCGTGCTTCTACGGCGGTTTTGGGACAGACTCAAACAGGGCTTTATCTGGTCGGGGCGAATGGTGAAATTTACAATTATAAAGCGTCTACCAAGGCTATAACGAAGCTGAACACCACTTGGAACCCTGATCACCAAGAAATTATTGTGTATAAAGGACAAAATCTCGTATTATTAAATAACGGGCAGGTCATGGTCAGCACCTCAACGGGTTTGCAACCGTGGTCAGAAACAAACGAACAGTTTGCCGGTCTCGTAACAGTGCCTGTTTACGATGGCTTTGAGGTAGTACGATAATGAATAAAGCGCGCGGAATATTTTTAGTTTTGGTTATCGCTGTTTTTGCATTCGCACAATATGATATGTCTCGTAGGTTAAATGCAAAAACCACGTCGAAAAATGAAAGCGAAAAAGCCGTGGCTGCTGTCGCCGTTCCGGCCCAGCCTGATTTTGCCGCCGAAAGCGCAAAAAAAACCGAAACGTTTATTAAAAAATTCAAATCCGAAGTGGGCGAAGTGGCTCGCTTGCAAAATAATCCCGAAGCGACTCAACAGCGCATGAATCAATTGGCCGCCCAGATGACCCAACAAGACGTCAGTGCCTTAGCTGATATTATTTCAGATGCTGAACAAAATGGTGACGAGCGTGCGCTGGCGGTTGAGCTGCTGTCTTTAAAAAACGATTCTGCTTCGCTTGTAGCGCTGCAAAATTTTGTTGCGACTTCAAACAAAGTTGACGGCATCACTGTTCAACGCAAAAAAGAATTCGAAACAGTCTTGCGTGCGCAAGCGGTCGAAAGCATCGCGGCCTACCCTCAAAAAGAAATTGCTCTTTCAACTTTGAGCTTTCTGCAAACTAAAGTTGATAATCGCTTTATCAGTGAACGCATCGGACGTGCCTCGAGCGGTCTGTTGTACGGTACTGAAAACTTGAAACAGCAAGAAGACGACGCCCTTAAAAAACTGGTCGAGTAAGTTCGCCATCGGTTCGATGAACCATTTCAAATGATTTATACGTTTTCTGACGCCGCCTATCGGGCGGCGTCAGGACCTTTGTCCATATAACTTTTGTCTTGAAAAGCTGTTATGGTAGGCTCAGCCAAAACACACGGAGGTGCGCGGTGCTGAGATCTTTTCTATTTACGTTACTGTTTTCAATTTCTGTTTTTGCAGCCATTCCCAACGAACAACAAATCAACGAGCATATCAAACGCGGCGGCCGTCCTGAAATGTCAGATATCGAATCGTTAAAAGCCCAAGGTTATAAAACGATTATCAATATTGATGATGACTACAATGCGATCTTGCGCGAAAAAGAATATGCGGAAGATTTGGGTTTCAATTATATCGCAAATCCGATTGTCGTTAAAGAGCGACCTAAAGATGAAGAAATCGATATGCTTTTGACCGAAATGCAAAATCCGGAAAATTTTCCGATCTTCATTCATTGTAAAGCCGGCCGTGACCGCACGGGCATGCTTTCAGGTCTGTATCGTGTATTTGTTGATGGCTGGACAGCCGATCAAGCTTACGCTGAAATGCTTAAGCTCGGCTTCAGACCTCAATTTAAAAAATTAGACGACTATTTCAAATACAAAACACGCGGTCACTGATTTGGCTAACTCTTCCGGATCGCACTGCGATCACTCTCATCATCCGGATGCCCACGGCCATTCACATAGTCATGGCGAAAGCCAATTTGAAAACCCGAACCGGCTGTTTAAAATCGGTATTGCCTTGAATTTAGTTTTCGTTTTTATTGAAGTGGGCTTCGGTTACGGGGTTAATTCGCTGGCCCTCATTTCTGATGCCATTCATAATTTAACAGATGTTTTCGGTTTACTTATTGGTTGGTACGGCTATTCATTGAGCGTCCGTAGAAAATCAAAAACCTATTCTAACGTGACAGCGTTGATCAATTCGTTATTGCTGATTGCGGGGTCGATCTGGGTTATCGCTGAAGCTGTTGAAAGACTTAAGCATCCAACGTTGCCAACCGCTTGGGTTATGATTTTAGTGGCCTTCATCGGCTGCATGATCAATTTCTATACGGCTCAGCTATTTCACAACCATCAGCACGATCTGAATATGAAGTCGGCCTAT
>JANPAD010000454.1:0-6875 GCA_031429735.1 Bdellovibrio sp.
TGAAGTTTATCAAAAAATGCTGACTCTTGATAACAAAGACGCTGATGCCCTGTGGGCCGTTTTTTATATTTTTAAACTCGAACGAAAATTCAACGAAGCTTTGTCGACACAGGCGCAGATGAAGGTCACGGTTTAGAACATCGGTCAGGTTTGGTATGAGAAAGCCATGATCTATAAAGCGCGACGTGACACATTGGACTACAGCCAAACGATTTCTCAGGCTATTAAACTAGATCCGCGCAACCGGGACGCGTTGCTTGAATTCGCACGGTACAGCTATGAAAAAAAGAGCTATGCCGAGGTGACTAGCTACCTATTGAACTACTCTAATACGCATAATTTTGATTTAGAAGTGTCTGAACACTTGGCATTTTCGGCAGTTCAGTCAGAAAACTACCTTCTTGCGCTGAATGAATATGACAAGCAAAAAATAATTGCAGTCAACCCATTGGCTGTTCTACTTAAAAAAGCGCACTGCTATTTTCTGATGGACGATGTGCCGAATGCTGAAAAACTGTATCTTAAATTAGCTGTCGAAAGCCAATCTGATGAAGCCCGTTTTTACTTGGGCCAGATTTACTACTCTAAAAACAAGTTCAGTGACGCTAGTTTTGTGTTGAGCCAGATCGATGTGGCATCAGACTTCTTTGCAGATGCCCAGGTTAAGATGGCGCTTTATTACAAATATGCCGGTGACGACGACAAGGCGATCAACATTCTGCATGAGGCGTTTATGTTGCGCGGCGATCAGATTGAAATCTATCGCACTTATGCCGATTTCCTGATTGAACAAAAACGCTACGTTGAAACGGTGGCCCTAGTTGAAAAAGCCATTCAGTTGTTTCCAAAAGATGAAGAATTGCGCTTGAAAATGGCGTATTTGCACTTCCGTTTGAACAATCAGAAGTCTTTCAAAAAACAAATTAACGCCGCCCTTAAAATTAACCCTGAAAGCGGTGCCGCCTATGCGATGCTTTCTGAGCTGTGGTATTTAAAAGAGCGCGATGTTGACGAGACCATGTATTTTGTGACACGCGCTATGCAATTAAAAACAAACAATAAAAACGCTAAGCCGATTTTAGCTTGGGCCCTGATGCAAAAAAACCGCTCGACTGAAGCCGTGGCCTTATTTGAAGAGTTTTACGAGGAGAATCCGAAGGAATCGTTCTTTGTACGATCACTTTCGCAGGTCTATCGTCGAGGTGGCGTGAAAGCCAAGGCCGAAAAGTTGTCTGACCTGGCCTCACGTCTTGAAGTCGATGATAGCCTTAAGTCGAGATTCATTTTTAAACAACAAACGCAAAAGGTAAATTCAGAACAGTTTCGTGAAACCAAGACGCGACTTCCAGCTAGTCTAGAAAATTAGTCCGCTTGCATCGAAAGGTTTCTTTATTTGTAACTACTTGAAATAATTATAGTTGTGAATAGATTCGTCAATTTTTTTATTCAGATTGCTGTCATGCTTTGTTTGGGGAATATTTTGTTTTCGCAAAATGCCAACGCTGTTGAAATTTGCACAATCTTAACAAAGCCTGTGAAGTACGCGATTCGAAGCGGTGAAGATTTTTATTCAATTTTAAAAACTTTCGAACTCAACCCCGTCAACGGCTCTGGTGGCTCGTTAGAGAAACTTCAGATTATTAATAAAATGCAGACTCAGACTTCCGTCGAAGCCGGTACTGAAGTGATGATGCCGTTCAAATGTGAAGAACAATTGATCGGTTGGCGCATTATTGATAAGGGTCAATACCGACTTATCACCGCAGAACGAATAGAAAAAATCGACCCGAATGCCGGAAAAGTTAAAATCGAAAACATAGGCCCAGATGGTAAAACGTCAGATATTTTGAATAAAGCGATGCCCGCACCAGGCGATGTTGACTTAGAAAAAGTCGATGATCAAAATACTGACGTTTCCGAGGCTTTGCGCTACCGAATGATTTGTGATGGTGAGTGGACCGGAACAGAATGTATTACCCGCTATTCAGCGCTCTACCTGACGGGCGGTTTTTGGTACAATCGCTACGACGGCGTTGATGCCACGACGAACGGCAGCGGTACGTTACTGAGTAAATTAAACCCCGAAATCGGCGGCGGCTGGGTGAACTATTGGACGAGTAATTTTCGTACCGATTTGGGCGTATCTGTTATCAACAACGACATTCAGCCCGAAGCGCGAGAAATTCCGATTGATCAAGCTAAAAAACAAATTAACACCTTAACTGCAGAAGCGCGCTATGAAGCCGGAAAATACGGTGTGAAATTCGGCATTTCACAACGTGAACGTTTATTCTACCGCTTCTTTCCGCCGAATATTTTTTTACAAGATGACGGCGGAGTTGTGGTGCAGGCCGTTCCGGTTCTGGATTATCATGTGGGGTTGTCGTACATGGCTTACCAAGCCGGAAAACTGCGCGTTGATGCCGAAGCCACGTTTGTCAGCATGCAAGGAACAAACACAAGTGCCTACGCGGTTAAGCCAGGCAGTGCGCTTGAATTCGAGTTACATGTCACACACGACCGCGTGAAAGAGTATATTTTTGGGACACTCAAATACGAACAGTCTCAGCAAGATACGGACATTTTGATTCAGAAGGCGCAAGAGCTCGGAGTAAAATTCGGGTATGCCTGGAAGCTGAAGGATTGGTAGTTATGGGTTATAATTTTAAACAGAAGGTGAGCTATCAGAACGTTTAATTACGGCTCTTCTTATTCTGGGTTAATGATTGGTGTAGCCATGTTGCTGCTGTCGGGTTGCGACTTCAATCCGCTGGGTGGTAATAAGTCACGTCTTGATCCGACGTTTGAGCCGGGTAAACACATTGTATCTGAACCGCCGACAATTAGTCCAATTGCTGATTTTGTCATTGATGAAAATGACGTTCAAACAATCAATTTTACAATCAATGATGTTGATTCTTTCATGATGTGTTCATTCGTTAACGTTAGAGTCTCTTCATCTAATAAGACGATCATCGACAGCTCAGGTTTAACTGTGGGCGGAACTTATCCGAACTGTACTCTCAAAATTGCGCCAAAAGCTTATCAGTTTGGTATCGTCACGATAACTGTGGCCGCCTACGATTTCTGGAGCACGGTTCCGACAAGTTTTCAATTGAGCGTTATTCATATTTTAGCGCCAGGTGCATTCGCGATTATCGATGCGATCGGTTCAAATGGTGCAGTTGATGTCAGTTGGCAGAATGCAGCTTATATGTTTTCGACGGGAGCGTTTACTTCACCTTTCTACACGATTTTTTACCGCGAAGCCGACATCAGTGCGCCGTGGAGTTCGGTGGCACGCGTGACTTCACCTTATAATGTGACCGGTTTGACCAACGGCACTGAATATGAGTTTTATGTTTTAGCTACAAATTCAGTAGGTACGCGCGCAAGTAATACAGTTCGCGCCTTTCCGACGAAGTTTCAATATCGCACGGCTGCATTTGTACCAATGAGTCTTCAGTACGAAAACACAGCCGGCAGCGCCGCTCCTGTGCATATTGCCAACGCGACTATGCAGCCGGATGTAATGCTGGAAGACGCTAATTACCCTGTTTTTAATTACAGTGCCGCTGAAATTCCGACCAACGGAAGTTTTCCTCTGGGCACGCCGAAAGGGTCTTCTGTGACGACCCCTTCAGGTAAATACAACGTTTATGTTGGTTCGCAGGCTAATATTTTATCTGGAGCAGAGCGATGATCAAAAATACGCTGTACGTTTTCAGGTATGTATTTTTGTTAGCTCTCTTGATGATGGGCTTCACCACCCAGGCACAAGAGCTGACTTTCCACGGGCGCATCGTCGATAGCACGACGAACATCGGTATTAATGGCCCGGTCACTTTCCGCGTTGAAGTCCGCACACCGACAACGGCTGGCGACAGTTGTCTCATGTATCGTGAAGACATCGTTCGGACTGTTTCTAATGGTGTTTATGTTTTACGTTTAAATGCGGGCTTAGGGGCCCCGACGACTTACGGCTATACAGTTCAACAGGTTTTCAGTAATAAAAATCCGTTCGGTGCTTTTAGTTTTGCGGGTGTGAATTGTACTTTGGGCGGGGCCATCAATTATACGCCGGGCTCGACCGATTCTCGTCGCGTTAGCATTTCATTCAATGACCCTAATCCTCCTAATAATATGGCGCCGGGTACGTGGGAACCGCTTCCTACACAAGTGGCCAGCTATGTTCCAACGGCAATTGAGTCATTAAATGTCGGCGGTTTTCCATCGGATTCATTACTTCGCGTGGTCAGTGGAACGTCTGCGGTTACAGGTTTATCTCCGTTAAATGTGGCTCAATATACCGAGCTGATGAATACGATTACCGGTACGAGCAGTTTCTATTTGAAATTAACAGATCCGGCCGTTGGTTTCACCGGTGCTTTAGCCGGCGATGTCACGGGTACGCAAGCCGCAACGGTTGTGACCAGACTTCGCGGTATTCCGATTTCAGCAACCGCTCCCGGCGTCAGCCAAACTCTGATTTTCAACGGTGCGCAATGGGTGCCGTTTACAGATGGCGGCGGTACGGTTACGAATGTTTCTTCTGCGAATTCTTATTTAACAGTAACGACTCCGACTTCAACTCCAGTTTTGACAGTTAATGTCGGTGTTTCGGCAGGTACGGTCGCAGCGGGTAACGATGCACGGATCGTTGGCGCAATTCAATCCGGATCTGCCGCGGGTGGTGATTTGGCCGGTACGTTCCCGAACCCGACGGTAGGAACTGTCGGTGGTCGAACGGCTGCGCAAATTAACACTTCAGTGACAGACACGATTGCGGCGACCGCTTCGAACACGCCGAACGCCATTGTTCGCCGTGACGGTTCGGGCAATGCTTCATTTACGACGGCACAGGCCACTAATTTCTCAGGTACGAATCTTTATCTTTATAATGCTGGCAACACAAACTATGCGCAGATTAAAGCTCCGAATGCATTAGGGTTAAACTACACCCTGACTTTGCCAACTACAGCGCCGGCTTCAGGCACCTTATTAATTACAAATGCTTCGGGCGATTTATCGTGGGTTAATCCGTCTTCAATCGGTGTTACAAATGTGACGGCAACTTCGCCGGTTTTCTCAAGCGGTGGTTCAACTCCTAATATTACTATTCAACAAGCCACCACGGCCCAAAACGGTTATTTATCAAGTGTTGATTGGAATACATTTAACGGTAAATTATCAACGACTTTACCGACCGGGCAAGCTTGGATCGGAAGCGCCGGAGGCGTAGCTGCGCCTCAGTTCTTAGATATTACAAATATTCGTTCAACAATTATTCCGGCGGTAAATACGTGGTTTAACGTGGCCGGCGCTTGTGCGGCGGGAACGACTTTAACTTATTCTCCAATTACGGACCAAGTGACCTGTGCGGCTTATGCGCTGACATCGTCGCAAGTGACCACAGCATTAGGTTATACTCCGCAAACAAATACTTTAGCGACAAATCAAATCTTCGTCGGTAATGCTTCCGGTACTGCGGCGGCTGTTGCTATGACGGGTGATGCAGCGATCGTTTCAAACGGAACATTAACAATTGCAAATAACGCCATTACCAACGTGAAAATTGTAAATGGCGCAGTAAACGATGCCAAAATCAGCGATGTGATGTGGTCAAAAGTTTCAGGCACTCCTATTACAGTCGCCGGATACGGCATCACAGATGCCATTCTATTGAATACCGGTGGTGTTGACTCGATGGAAGCGCATGCCATTGGTATACGTCCGTTGGCCAATGCTCCGGGTGTTGCGAATCGTGTTTTCGTATCAACAGATACGGGTGAGACTTACTGGTCAAACGGTGTTTCATGGATTTTAGTCGGTTCAGCCGTTGGTTCGGGCGGTACGGTGACGAATGTCACGGGTACATTGCCGATTAGCGTAACAAATACTTCAAGCACTCCGGTTGTTTCGATTTCTCAAGCCAACGGCACAACGAACGGTTACTTAACAAGTGCTGATTGGACATCATTTAACGGTAGAGTGAATAGAACCGGCGACACCATGACCGGTACTTTAAATTTGCCGGCGAATGGTTTGTTGATCGGTGCCAATCAGCTAGCAGCGGCCGGCGGCGGTATCGTTGTTGGTGCCACATCATTAACGACTTCCGCGATGTTAGAAGTTTCTTCGACTTCACTTGGTTTCTTGATTCCGCGTATGACGACGGCGCAACGTAATGCAATTGCAACGCCAGCGCGCGGTTTACAGATTTTCAATACGTCAACAAACTCGCTTGATTACTACGATGGTTCAACTTGGTTAAGTGCGGCCAGCACGACGGGTTCAATTCAAAGCTTGAACGGTTTAACAACGCAGAATCAGTTATTCGTCGCCGGTTCTGCGGGTACAGATTTCGCGATCAGTTCTGCCAGCGCCACGCACACATTTAATATCCCGAATGCTTCAGCCACGAATCAACGTGGTTTGTTAACTTCATCTGACTACTCAGTATTTAACAATAAAGTGGGCACCATTCAGGTTGACCCGCCGATGATTATTAATAACTCAACACCATCAAGCCCGATCATCACGTTGCTTCAGGGTTCAGGCGGGCAAGATGGTTACATCACTTCAAGTGACTGGACGATCTTCAATAATAAATTAAATAATTCTTTAACCACAGATCGTTTGTGGATTGGTGTGGGCGGTGTGCCGACAGCCTTGGCGCCGAGTGGTGATATCACTTCGGTTTCGGGCGGTGTGTTTACATTAGCTTCGACGGGAGTAGCTTCAGGCACTTACGCTAAAGTTTCAGTCGATGCAAAAGGCCGTGTTACAACCGGTGGCGGATTAAATTCAACAGATGTGACATCAGGATTAGGTTACACTCCGGTGAACCGCGTAGGCGACACCATGACCGGACA
>JANPAD010000455.1:0-11410 GCA_031429735.1 Bdellovibrio sp.
AGTAGTTGGCACTGTATTGCCGAGCTTTCAAAAAATTCAGCCAATGAATTTGAACTTTTCAGCGCGCTTGGCACTCACGCCACATACGTCAGTGAAGGTCTGCATACGAAGGGTATTTTACCGGATAGAACCGAGCGCGGCTCGGGTTGGGAAACGAAAGAGGCTTTGACTCCGTTGGTGAAACAAAACTTTTATGGCTTTTCCGGCAGTTGGGGCCGCACCGAGTTTTCCTATTTTCAAAGCGGACCTTTGCCGCCGGGGCCCGAATTTAAATATATCCCGTCTGAAACCAATCGTGTAAAAGCGCTCGATGAGTTTCAACATGCTTTAAAGGAGTGTGAAAATGGCAAAATTTGAAAAGCCTGACGAAAAAAAATTAAAACAGGCTTTAACACCTGAGCAATACCACGTGACTCAACAATGCGGCACCGAACCGGCTTTTCAGAATGAATTCTGGGACAACAAGCGTGAAGGTCTTTACGTGGATGTCGTATCAGGCGAGCCCCTCTTTACATCAATTCACAAATTTGACTCAGGAACAGGATGGCCGAGCTTCACGAAACCAATTCAACCCGATCATGTCAGTTTAAAAAAAGAAACCGATTTCTATCAACGTATTGAAGTCCGCTCCGCACAGGCAGACTCACATTTGGGCCACGTTTTTGAAGATGGTCCGCGGGAGGCCGGCGGCCTTCGTTATTGCATTAATTCAGCCGCAATGCGATTTATACCGCTCGAGCAGCTAGAAGCTGAGGGTTACGGTCAGTTTGTTTCAATATTTAAAAAATAGTTAATTGCGATCGAAAGAAATTTTTCTGAGAAAATGATTGTCATACCCTTTGGGGTTTCTGAGTAAATACTTCTGATGCTCTTCTTCGGCTTCATAGAAAGGTCCGGCCTGAACGACCTCGGTTGTTAACGGTGCGGGCCAAGCTTTTGATTTTTCAACTTTGGCTTTGAAAGCTTCGACTATTTTGCGCTGCTTTTCGGATTGATAAAAAATGGCTGAACGGTATTCAGTGCCGTTGTCGTTTCCTTGACGATTTAGGGTCGTCGGATCATGAATTTTAAAAAATAGATCAAGTAATTTTTCAAGACTGACTTTTTTTTCGTTGAAGATAACTTCAACAGCTTCTGCATGCCCGGTACGACCGGTCGCGACTTCGGCATAACTCGGGCTAGCTTGCTTTCCGCCCGTGTAGCCAACGCCCGTTTCAATGACTCCCGGCACTTGACGAAACGCTTCTTCAACTCCCCAGAAACAGCCGGCGGCCAAAGTAATTTTTTCTTTGGCTGCCGTCGTAACAGCGATCATACAAATCATAAGAACGCCGAGGGTTTTCAAACAGATAAGACCGACAACTATTTATTCGGCTGCGGCGTGATGCGCAGATAAGGCTTCAATGCTTTGTAACCTTTAGGGAATAATCTTTTGATTTCTTCTTCGTCCTTCAATGAAGGAACGATGATGACGTCTTGTCCATCTTTCCAGTTCACCGGAGTGGCCACTTTGTATTTGTCCGTTAATTGCAACGAATCGATCACGCGAAGAATTTCAACAAAGTTACGTCCTGTGCTTGCAGGATAGGTAATGATTAATCGGATTTTTTTATTCGGATCAATCACGAACACTGACCGCACTGTGAAAGTGTCATTTGCGTTCGGGTGAATCATATCGAACAGGTTCGCCACTTTGCGGTCGGCATCAGCCAACAACGGAAAGTTCAATGCGCAACCTTGAGTTTCAGCTATATCGCCGACCCAGTTTTTATGATCAGTTAATGGATCAACGCTTAAACCGATAGTTTTGACGTTTCGTTTATCGAATTCAGGTTTCAGTTTTGCAACTTCGCCTAATTCTGTTGTGCATACCGGTGTGAAATCGCGTGGGTGAGAAAATAGAACTCCCCAGCTTGAACCCAGCCATTGGTGAAATGAAATTTCGCCGTCAGTTGATTCTTGTGTAAAATCCGGTGCTGTGTCGCCTAATCGTAAAGCCATGTTTAACTCCTTGTTAAGTATTGAATTTGACCTCATTAAATTACAACTGAAGAGGTCCAAAAGAAAGGCCAGACAAATGGCCGTCTGTGTTAACGCTTTACGCAATGGGGTAAGTCACTCTATTTTTGCTCTACGAGGTACACAGATGAAATATTTAATTCTGACTTTGACTCTATTCGGTTCCACATTAGCTTCAGCTGACGTTTTGACGTGGGGCGATTTAGATTTTGAAACAAAGTACACTCTGACAACTGATATCGTGTTCAACGACCAACTGACGCTTCATAAAGGTGACGCTTTTGTTGTTGATGATAAAGGCGCAGGTCCTGGATTCGTTTATATCAGCTTTAAAAACCTGATGTGCACAGATCCGACTTTAAAATCAGAATTAATTTTGTTCAATCCGGAACCTGAAGATACGGTTAACGACAAATCGGTCGGCGTTGAAATGTTTGAAGACTGCGAAGTTAGTGTTTATGTAGAAACGAAGTACTACTACAACAAAAGCATGTTCGAATAAATTAAGACCTGATTTGTCCGTCTCCGTCGACAACCCAGCGTTCATTCGTTAAAGCAGCAAGACCCACCGGGCCGCGCACATGAAGTTTTTGCGTGCTGATACCCAGTTCACCGCCAAGACCGAATTCGAAACCGTCAGTAAAGCGTGTCGAAGCATTCCAATAAACCACGGCCGAATCAATTTCAGCCTGAAAGCGGCGAGCCGTTTGGTGATTCGTCGTCATTATACTTTCTGAGTGCCGACTGCTGTGCTGTTCGATGTGAGCAATGGCTTCTTCAATGTTAGAAACCACCTTACAGTTCACAATTTGATCAAGGTATTCGGTGTCCCAACTTTTTTTAAGGGCGGCATGAATATTTTTTGCACCGGTTTTTTTTAATATCTTGAGAGTTTCAGAGCAACCGTACCACTTCACGTTGAAATCGAGCATTTTATTATAGACCAGCGGAATCAATTCTGCGGCGACATCACGGTGAATTAACATCGTTTCCATCGAATTGCAAACTCCGGGTCTATGGGTTTTAGCATTCAAAAGCACTTCAGCAGAGGTCACTAAATTTGCGTCATCATGGACATAGACATGGCATAGTCCGCGATCATTTTTAATTATTGGTATATGGGAATTTTTAACGACAAATTGAATTAAGCCTTCACCGCCGCGAGGTACGACAACATCAATCCACTCTTTTTGTTTTAATAAATTACTAACAAGGGCGCGGTCAGAATCAGTGATGCCCCACAAAACAGACGCCGGCAAATCAGCCGATTCGATCGCTTGGTGTATTATTTTGTATAGAACCTTTGTCGTGCGAAGACTTTCTTTGCCCCCACGTAAGATCATGGTGTTGCCGGATTTAAAGCCCATTGAAAAAGCCTCCACGGCTACATTTGGGCGCGATTCAAAAATCATAAAGATAACCCCAAGTGGCGAGCGTACCTTTTTAAGAAGCAACCCGTTTCTGAGAGTTTGTTCGTTTGCGGTAGAGGCCAACGGATCGGGCAAGACCGCCACCTGCCGCAGGCTGACGGCCATATGGTTGATACGATCAGACGTTAACGTCAGACGGTCGCGAAATGCCGGAGTCGTTGTAGCGGGCAAAGATTTTAAATCTTGCGCATTGGCTTTTAGAATTTCTTTTTCGTTATCTACAAGCAATTGAGCCGCTTGAATTAAAACTTTGTTGCGGGTTTCAACCGAGCTCAGGCGTAGAATTTTTGCAGCTAATCTTAATTTTTTAAGCCTTAATATGAGTTCCAATTTGCTCTCCTTCAGCCAGTCGAATGAGAACAGAAGGCGAATCACCTTTGACTAAATAGGTGTCGACTTGTTTTTGCGTGGCCATTTGGGCCGCCAAAAGTTTTGAATACATTCCGCCGGTGCCGCGGCTGCCGCCTGCTTTCAGGCCGGGTTTTAATAAATCTTTTTTCGATATCTGCTTCAGACTCGAAATCAAACGTGCTGATTTGTTTTCGTTCGGGTTTGAATCATACAAACCTTCAACATCGGTCAGGATAATTAATCGGTCCGCTTTCATATGAATAGCCACCCGAGCCGATAATGAATCGTTGTCACCAAATTTAATTTCTTCGGTCGCGACAGCATCGTTTTCATTCAGAATGGGAACCATGTTCCACTTTAAAATTGTTTCAAGAGTGTTTTTTAAATTTTGGCGTCTTTTCAAAACAGACAGGTCATCGTAGGTCAGAAGCACTTGCGCACCTCGCAAACTTTCCGCTTGTAGTGCCATGTTATAAAGATCCATGACAATCGGCTGTCCGATAGCAGAGAGAGCCTGCTTTTCACTCAAAGAGCTTTCACGTTTTTTTAATTTTAGCTTTTCTCGGGCCGTTGCAATGGCCCCCGAAGTGACCCAGATCACTTCAATGTTGTAGTCGCTTTTCAGTTTTTGAATTTGTTGAGCCCATGCGCGCAGAAGAATCGGCCCCCCAGAACACACCATCTGACTACCGGCCTTGATGACCCATCTTTGTTTTTTTGCCATTCTCAAATGATGATACAGTCACAAATATGAGGCAAGGTTTAAGGGGTGGTTAAACGTAGGTCGAGGTTATTCAACGATTTGGTACTGGGCTCGGATTTCAGCTTTGGGAAGAGCATCGAAGTGCCACCACTCAGTGCTGAGTTGTTTAAAGCCGGCGCCTTCCATGACTTCTTTCAAAAGTTTTCGATTTTCAAGGTGTCGAGCAGTCAGTTCCTGGGTCGCAACATACCGGTCTTCATACCGCGGTTGCGACATTTCGGAAAACTCATCAAAACCGGTTCCCATGTTAAGAGCTTTATTTTTTTCATCGACGATGGTGAGGTCGATCGCCATGCCGAAGTTGTGGTTTGAACCCGACTCTGGGTTAGCGATGTACTGCTGATGATCGGTGCCTTTGACCTTGTTCCACATTTTCCATTGAACAGAGCGCGGTCTGAGGGCGTCGTAGACCAAAAAGCGATAGCTCGGCTTAAGCTTTTTAAGGTGTTGGGCTGCCGCTGTTAATTTTTCAACCGCGTGCTGATGCAGAAACGCCCGATTGAACTCATGATACATATTTTCATTCATGAAATTGTCTTCAGTCGCATATTTTAATTCGATGAGCCATAGCTCGCCGGTTTTAAGTTCAACAAAGTACGGCTGTTCTAAAACATACTGAAGCGAGCTGAGGGTTGTTTTTTCGATCTGCATGGCTTTAAAGTACTTTAAAAAACAAAGAATGAAAATAAGAGATTCTTGAGTAAAAACTCCAGTTAGTGGCTTGCGCCAAGCGTAATATAAAAAATCAAGACTTCATTTGAACTAGACTTGCAGGCTTTTAATCAATGTGGGAAACCTAGAACTCGTTATTTATAAGTGCGTGCTCTTATCGCGTGCTCGTTTTATTGTTGTTCAGGCTGTCGAAAGACAGCCTGTTTTTTTTGATACTCAGCCACCTACAAGTAGACGGCATTGAAGACGGACCGGAGAACGGGACTGAGACCGCTGAGCTCTTGCCGCGGCTGCCGCCGTTGCGGCTTCGGCCCGCTTGGCCACGATTCTTTCCAAAAACCTCTGCGCGGGTTCTCTGAGTAAAAGACGAGTTCCAACATGAAATACAAGACCCGTACCGAGCAAGACAGCAAAACCGAAATTTGAGAAAGGTACTCCCACCATCGTGCCGATTGCAGCCAACACTGAAATGGCCGACCCGCCGAAGGCTGAAATATCTCTGAAAGTCTTAGTATGACGGGCCCATCTTGGATTGATCGCCTCGAACTGATCGGACAGTTTCTTCGTTCCGACGTCATAAACTCCCTGTGACATCGTCGATTTCAATGCTGTTGAACTTATGCCTTCTGCGACCGGCACATTCAGCATCGCCATCGAAGTCTGAATAACCAATAGAAAAACGGCTTCCATCGTATACCATTTCCCGTACATGACCGCTTCTTTCAGAATTTTTTCAGCACGTGAAGGATCGGCACCATCTGTATCTGGAATCAGTCTCAGCCGTTTGGCCGCATTCACAAAACGAACTGAATTTCCTAGTACTCTAAAGAAGAAATCGTTTTTAAACTGAAGGCCGCCTGAAATAGCGCCGGTCAACAGGCCGATCATCGCCGCGTGCTCCATAGGAATTCCTTTGCCGATCACAAGACCGGCAAAAACTGTGGCGCCGTTCACAACTCCCCGTACAATTGAAAGCGTCAAATTATAATTGCGTTTGAAAATACCTAGGCGCGGAGGCTCCACGATGACCAGCGGCTGCTCAGTGACATGATCGGCCGATACTGAATTTTTAATTTCGCGGACGCTGTTCTGAAAACTGACTTCAAGTGAATTGACACGGTAACTACTCGACTGAACATTCAAGGTGAAAAATTCAGACACACGCGCTGTGCCGCTAATTTTCATTGAAATTGTAGCTTGGGCTTCGGCTAACTCAGCCGGGTTATTAATTTCAAAATTTTGAACTTCGAGATGAGCCGGGCCCATCTGCGTCTGAACTGACTCGGTCGTTAAAAAATATTGGAGTTGTGAAGGTACCGCCGCACGCGCCGGCGCTGCTTCAACATGAAGGGGATGCTGCGGGATGAGCACAAGGCTCATAATCAGAAGATATTTCAGCAATTGACGTCCAAATAACACTTCAACCTCAAACTTCAAGTTAGCTAATAATGTGCCAAAACGAGATCGCGTAAATTCGCTCTCGTGCCCGGCAGCTGTTTAAAACGTTTTAAGAAGGCCCTAAAATGTAAACCCGACCCCTTTAAATCTAGGTTGACATACCTAAATTTAATAGGTATACCTACCTATATGAAAGTCGTTAAAACCAAAGACAAAATAATTCTATGTGCCCTTGAACTGCTTGAAAAAAGCGGTATTCAAGGCGTAACCCAACCTGCTGTGGCCAAACTAGCCAGCATTACACAAGGACAACTGACGTATCATTTCCCTAAACGGACAGATTTGATTTTGGCTTTGAGCGAAGTAGCTCTGAACCAAGCGGCTGACTTTATTTTTAATCAAAAAGTCGATAGTTCTCAAAAAAAAGAAGAAAAAGTCCGTACCTTGACTTGGAATCTGATTAAAGATCACGCGCGCATCCGCGCACTTCTAGGCTTGGTGACCGAAGCGGACTCGAACAATGAAGTTCGCCAAAAACTTCTCGATCAGGATGTACGCGTTCGACTTTTAATTGGCTTTGCTATGGGTGTAGAGCCCGAGGACCCATTGGTCACAACAACCCATGCCACCTTGTTGGGTTACGGTATTCTTTCATTTTTAAAACGCGACGAAAATCTTTACAAAGATTTTGGGTTCGCATTCGAACTTTTAAATCATGCTGCTCCAAAAAATAAGAAAAAGAGACGCGTATGAAGTTAACAGACTTAGCCCAACTTAACTGGCAAATGTTACTTGCTGCAAACTTGACGCTTTTGATAAGTCGTTCTTTGATTTTTATCAGTATTCCGCTGCTTTGGAGTCAAACGTCGAAATGGGCTGCCCAACGCCAGATCATTAAACACAAACCCATCAGCTTCGTCGTTTTTTTACAGGAAATTTCTTCAGGGATTTTTCTTCTTTTTATCGATTCTGTCGTAACAGTTGTTTTGTTAAAAACGGGTGTTTTAAATATAACTCAAAACTATTCGCTTTCACAATTTGTCGTTGTTTTCGTCTCAATGTTTGTTTGGGTTGAAATTTATTTCTACTATTCGCACCGCGTATTGCACCACCCGAAGCTTTTTTGGATTCACCGCGCCCATCACCAAGGTGCGCCGCTCAGCCCGTTGACCAGTCTTTCGTTTTCTTTGATTGAGCGACTCATTTTACTTTCAGGCGCCGTTGTTTTGCCAGCAGTCCTCAGCATTTGGGTGCCTCTTCCGGCCGAGGCTTTTGTCTCTTATTTTTTCTTGAACTATTTCTTAAATGTTTTAGGCCATGTGAATGTTGAAATATTCAGCCCGCGTTTTGTCAACTCGTGGGCCGGTCGCTTTTTCTACACGCCGACATTTCATGCGCTCCACCATATCCGCTACAAAGGACATTTCGGATTATTCACGTCGTTTTTAGATAAATCTAATGGCACATATTTTAAAGATTACCGTGAATTTCACGAAAATATTGTGAGTCAGGCTGCTCAACGCGAAAATGCCATTCCTAGCCAAGGCGAAACGATCTCATGAAAATCGTGATCACCGGTGCAACCGGAAGTCTTGGCCGCAGCCTGTGTGAGTTTCTGCTCAGTCAAAATATCGAAGTCGTTGCCTTAGGGCGCAGTCGTTCGGTGGGCGCAGACCTTGAAAAAAAGGGGGCTCGCTTTATTCAGGTCGACATCACCGACACGGCCCATTTGAAGAAAATTTTTACTGATGCAGATATTGTAATTCACGCTGCAGGATTTGCTTCACCGTGGGGGCCCTGGAAACCCTTCTATGAAGCGAACGTGCAAGGCACAGAATCAGTTATCGAAGCATTGCGCGGCAGTTCTGTTAGAAAATTAATTTATCTTTCCACTCCGTCTTTGTATTTCTCATCAAAACCTTTTCAGATGATAACTGAAGATTCTGTTCTACCGGCTCCGACCACCAGTTATTCAAAATCAAAACTTGCGGCCGATGAGATTGTACTTAAAGAGGCGAAGGCCTGCCCGTACGACACGGTTCTTTTGCGCCCAAGAGCATTTTTCGGAGCTTACGACACAACAATTTTGCCGCGCTTGCTTCGCTTAATGAACCGAGGCTTCTTTCCGCTGCCTGATGGCGGCAAAGCCGTTGTTGACGTGACCGCGGTTGAAAATGTTATTCATTTTATTTGGCTGGTCATTAAATCAGACCGTCGGTTTAAGGGCGAAATCTATAACATCACCAATGGCGAACCGACGGCCGTCAAAGACTTAACCCGCATGATTGCCCAAGAATTTAATTTGCAGGTGAAATTCAGGTCGGTACCGCTTTTTGTTTTAACTTCAGTCGCTTCACTATTTGAACTGTATGCCGACTTGATCAGCCATAAAGAACCGCTGATGACCCGCTACGCAATTCAAACATTGGGAATTACTCAGACTTTATCTATAAAAAAAGCTCAAGAACACTTGGGCTATCAACCGGTTATAACTTTACAACAAGCGCTTCGAAAACTCAGTCAGCAGCGCGCGAAGTAAAAACTACTTCGTCGCTTCGCACGCCAGGCTCCCCATGAAGCCATCCAAGTTCATAACATCAATGCTAGCAACTGAACCTCGCGCTGTCACTGCAGGCCATACGCTTGCGATAATTTCGCCGTTGCTGCAACGGTAAGTGGCGTCTTCATCAGAACCGTCACACATCAGCTCGCGTTGCAGACCAGTCTTTACATTTTTGTAAGTCGCTACGATATAACCCTCACCCTTAAAAAGTTGAAAAGAAGAGTTTGCGTCCGAACAAGAAAGCGCCAAGGTTTCTACGGCTTGAACCGCGAAGGAGGCTAAAATTAAACTGACAAATACCACTGACTTTTTCATAGATTCTCCGCCTTGAATAGTTTCTCAGGTGGTGCGGAAAATAGCAAAAACAGCTCTGAAAATCGAGTTTTATTCGAGGTTTGGGATGAAGAAAATACAAGCGGTTAACCAGATCTCATCTGAAGGGGTTAGAAGCTGCGTATCCGGTAAGTTTTAATCTATTGATCTTGTTTCGGGCATGTCTTAAGCTTGTTTTATGGAACGCATTAAAACATATCAAGAATTTTGGCCCTTCTATTTAAAAGAACACAGCAAAAAAGAGACGCGCATCATGCACTACATCGGCTCAACAATCGGTTTTGGTTGCCTGATTATGTTGGTTGTGACTCTCGCAATTAAATGGCTATTTTTCGGTTTATTAGCCGGTTACGCTTTTGCGTGGGTTTCTCACTTTTTTATCGAAAAAAATCGTCCGGCCACTTTTAAATACCCGCTTTGGTCATTTATTTCAGACTGGCGCATGTGGGGCGAAGCTATTCTGAGCCTTTTCAAAAAAAGCTAGTTTACGCAGCCGAGAGCTATAAAGATCTGTTTTCAAAAGGACTTTAAATCCCACGTGCCCAAGCGTGACTCAATATCGAACGCCGATTCTTTTGACAGTCACAATTTCGAAATTTTACAGTCAAATCAAATGCGCTTCTAGCAAAGACTTTAGTCGGGCTAAGGATCGACCGATACCATGCAAAGCAAACAAGGTTTTCTTGTTTGTTGGCGGGGGAGAGGCTAGTTGAAAAAATCTGATAAGCGGATGTTATTGCTATTAGTCCCTCTTATATTTATCACTATTTTTTCTTTCCAAAACTGTGCACCAGGCTTTCAGTCGCTTCAAACCAAGCTAGCAAGCGCAGACCTACCCTCAATTGCAGCACTTGAAGCTATAGACTGCGATGGCGACGAGGCCCAACTGCTTTCGAAATCATGTCTTACTTTGAAACCTGTCCAATATAAAAACTTTCAAGAGTACGAACCGCAATATCCTTTATATAGCGATGGGGCTACGAAGCGGCGCTGGATTTATTTGCCCAACGATTTAAAAATCGATTCAAGTGATATCGATTCATGGATTTTTCCAGTGGGTACAGTTTTATGGAAAGAGTTCTCAATTAACGGTAAAAAAATTGAAACCCGAAAGCTCTTCAAGTTTAAAGAAGGCGTGGGTTTTGAATCTTGGAAAGCTGACGTTTATTTGTGGCGAGCCGATCAATCTGATGCGGATCTGGCTACGACCGATATTGGAAGTCTATCCGCATCTGATCTTGTAAACTTTGAAGCGGGGAATGTATTTAATCAATACTCCCTCGTCAGCCAAAATAAGTGCATGACATGTCATCAAGGGGCCAAGGACACCTCACTTGGCTTTAGTTATTTTCAACTTTCAAAACCAGCCTCTTCATTTGGGATAAGCCAAGTCTCTCAACTTTCGTGGCTGAACAACCCGCCAACTCGACCTGATTCTATACCTGGCAATGAGCTTGATCAGAAAGCGATCGGATATCTCCAGCCAAACTGCGCAACTTGCCATAGTTCAAGTGGCTCAATGCCTTCACTGAGTTTCGCGCACAATTCTAATTTTCGAATTCTTGCTGACGAGAACGTTTTTAAGTCTGCAGCGCAGAGACCCGGCGTTTTAGTGCCTGGCGATCCAGCTTCAAGCAGTCTCTATAAAAGAATGGCCGGCGGTACAATGCCACCGAAATCGACTGTGTTTTTACACAGGATAGATTCAGCAGGGCTCGCAATCCTCTCTAATTGGATTAAACAATTGCCACCTGCACCTGCACCTGCTCCTGCTCCTGTTCCTGTTACCGATCCCGCTCCCGCTCCTGCTCCCGCTCCCGCTCCCGCTCCGAACAACCCACCCGTTGTTGCGTTTACCTTTAACTGTACAAACCTTGCGTG
>JANPAD010000456.1:0-6258 GCA_031429735.1 Bdellovibrio sp.
ATCAAAATATTTTAAAAACATTTTTTGTTTTCGCTCTTTTTATTGCGCCAAGCTTTGGTTACTCGGCAAAAGTAACCTGCACTTCAATTTTTCAAAGCCACACCGCGAAACCGGCTATAAACACTGCAAAGAAGCCCGAACGAACTACCGAAAAATTCCTGAAACAGTTTAATTTGCCTGAAGATTTTAAAGATCAGCTTGTAAAAGATTTCCAATTTATCTCCATCGAGGAGTATCTCGCGGCCAAACAGCAAGAAATCGACCCGTATCCTATCGATAAAAATTTTACCTTCGGTTTTTTTGATTTGCTAGGAGCGCTTCAAGCGTATACCCCAACCCGCAGCAGGAATCTGGTAGCCTGGACTCATTATCGATCTAAAACAGATCGAGATGGAATTCAGTCTTTAGTTAGAGTTGGTATGACCGGCTCAAAAATATTGTTTTTTCTGCCTTCAGATTTTTTAAGATTTAGTGGTTACACTCGGAATGAGCTCAGTTTTATCCTTAACAACCTTCCATTTTTTAGGAACCGGGTCATTTTTGTTCACGATGCCGATCTGTTTTTTAATTCAACTCGAGATTCAAAATCAATTTACCGAGACAAGTACAACTTCTACAACATAGTTAACAACTACCTCAGAAGCTTGAAAAAGCTTGAGCCAATCACAGTTTCAGATTCAGAGGTTGATAATAATCTTGAAATGCGATGGAATAAATTAAAACCTCCTACCGGAACACGTGCCTTTCCTAATGGATGGCCATCGATTTTAGCAAACAGTTACAACGGGCAATGGTTTAATACGGTCTTCAGCAAATTTAAAAATCCGGGCTTTGAATCTCCTGACAATATCTGGCAGGTACCCTAGTGTTGTTCAAACGGACCCTTTTTTCTTGCGTTCAACACCAAAATTATGAATATTGAATCATGATTATAAAAAGAAACATGATCGCCCAGGTATTTATCTTTATTTTTACATTCGGTCTTTATTCTATTTACTGGTTTTACCAGACAGCCAAAGAGCTGAAGCACGTCACTCATGATGCGGAAGCCGCACCGGGATTATGGACCGCCCTGTTTTTTATCCCGCCCTTAGCAATTTACTCGCATTATCAGTATTCAAAACTGTACGAAAAAGTCTGCAATGAAAAACTCAATAAATGGGTGATTTTTATTCTGTGGCTAGTTTTTGCCCCGGCCGTCTGGTTTCTGGTGCAGACCGATCTTAATAATTTGGCCGACAAACAACCGGCAACCGTTCCGGTTTAAAATGTTTTTACATAACGTCTGGCTGCTGCTTATATTTATTTTAAATCTTTCTTCATCATTCTGCTAGTCGTTTCAAATCCTGATTTTTCGTATAATGCTACGGCAGCAGCATTATGACCAAAAACATTTAATCCTATTGAGACACATCCAAGGTTACGTGTTTCATTCTCTACCAACTGCATAAGCTCTTTACCTAATCCTTTTCCGCGATTTTCAGGCGTAAGCTCAACATCGTAAACAAATGTATATGGCTTCTGACCATTTATTTTTTTTGCCATCCAAAGAATCCCAATAGCGGCACCTGAGCTTTTATCAAAAACTGAATAAAGAAGTTGATTTGGTGTTTCTAAGCCATTTGGAAGTAGTCGCGCATAGGATTCCTGAGCTATTTTTAAGGTGTTTTCTTCAGTAAGGCCTTCGGCCTTTTGCTTCTCTGCTGCGTAATTATATACAGAATATTTCATGTACTCAGAAAATTCCGCAGGAGTCATTTTTTTTAGTTCAAGCATAACTATCCTCGACAGGATCTATTCCAGCATATTGGGAAGGAAAATGAACGAGACCGAGAGCAAAAATTAAAGCTCAACGCAATTTAAAATTAGCGTTTCAACTTTAGATTTGTCATCATTATATTTTTTAAAAGTGACCACAGCAGATTTAGCCGCCGGTTGTAAAATCAATTTGATGTCTTGCGACGATGAATATCCATAAAATTCAACTGAACCATCACTCTTTAATTGCGGGCGAGCATTCGATCCATATTGAATTTCGGATACATGGGATTGGTCTGGTAACGCGACATAGGACAGGAAATTTTCAAAACTCATGTATCCGCTGTCGTCTTTTCCGAAAGTTACTTGAACAGTATAACCGGGCTCACTGTTGTCATCGTGGCATATAAAGGTCCTAGCATTTTCAAGTGCGAAAGACTGAAGTGAAAACATAGTAATTAATAAAAATATAAATTTCGAATTCATTTTTTTGACTCATACAAAAGTTTGATCTTTAAACGCGGAGACTAACACTTTAACTATTAACTTCAATCATTTAAGAGAACGAATATATTATTTTCAATTCCGAAAACTGATAAATGGAAAAACGAACTTCATAACCTAGTGAATAATCGGCGCTCCAAAAGGGATGACGGCTAAGACGGATTAATATTTTTTTTAAATTCGGGAACAGTGGTCAGCAGTTTAGTTATCTTTATCGCTACTCGAAAGCCGACGGGACACCTGCTGCGACTGAGTCAAAAGTTTAAGAAGCTTGTCCTAGTCTCTGTATTTTTGCTCAGAAGACATAAATAAAATTTACAATTAGCAAAAGTTGTGTGTACTTCAAAACTCTTCGACCGTAAATTGCGCTGCAAACGAATTACTGTTAAAGGAAAACATGAGAATTTTGATCGCCCTACTTTGATTTTTTTCGGCTTCGGCGTACGCAGGCTCTATAAAGCAAATTTTAAATCCACAAAATTTAGCGGTAGTGGAAATTAAAGCTTCAGAAAATATTTCGATCGGTGATAGCTTTCTAGCCAATGGTGAAAAAGATCAATGCCTACTCGAAGTTCTTAAAGTTGATCGTCCAAATGTCACGGTTTCAACTGCCAACTGCAAAGATCGAGTAGTTTTGGCTAATGGGCAAAAAGTTGAAAAATCACTCATTGATCCGAAACTAATATCTAAAGAGAATACAGCCCCTGTTGCCGAAGCCAAGGAGCCTACAGCCGCTGAACCAGCGATAGTTGTAAAACCCGCGGCCTCTCAATCAAGCAATGGTAACTCTTACGCTGCGTTCATTGTCGGAATTAACGTCAACAACCATCTCAAAATACCGGTGACGGCAACAAACAGCACAACCTCTGAAGCGGGTACCTTTGACTTCAGCTACAATAATAGTGTGAGTTTAGGTTTTGAGTGGAGTCAGTTTGATAACCACTCTTGGAACAATGGCATTCTGATCGACTACTCCACAATGCAATTTGATACGTTAACTGCCTCTGGCCCATCAGGTACAAGCAGCTTTTCTGTACCCGGCAACATGAGCTTTTTAACTGTCGCCTACGCCGGAAAATATGTGTGGGAAGATTTCTATTTACCACTTGGAATAGGTCTGACTTCTTCGAGCGTAAATGATAACACAGGTGTATTTACCAAAAGTTTAAAATCAGTCGTAACCGCGTGGATCGGGATTGGACTGTCATTTTCAAAAAATTTCAAAATGGAACTCGTTTCACGCGCAGCTTCGGTTACATCCGATACGGTCACCAGCAGCGGCACAACATTCACACCAAGCATAGGCACACTGAGCGGGGCACTCTTAACCGGTAAATTTTGTTTTTAATGAAGCCACTGCTAAAAAGGGTGCCTTGATTTAAAAGATCATCGATTGAAACACTGTACAAATAGAGGCAAGGCGATAGTAGATTTTGGACACCCCGAAACATACCTATTCTACCGCTAAGACGGACTAACGTCCTTTTTTTGCTTGTGTGGAAATTATCCCCGCCCGCCCCCGAATCAATTCTCAGCAATTTTTAGTCTGAATCCTTGGGTTACGGGCCGGCGGAGCTACCGGCGGCTCTGTTAAGAGGCTAATAATTTGAAATCACGAACGGTGATTTCAATTGGGGCGGCGCTAGAACCTTACTTGTGCTTTTACCGAGCAAGGACTTACCTATCTTGAGATGACCACTTCAGTCGGGGCAATGACAGCTTCGACAGTTACGTACGCACCCGTTTCATTCTGGGACATAATCACAGAAATAAAGCTTTCATTTGGCCCTTCGTCTGCCGATAAATAAACACAAACATACGGAGAATGAATGTTTATCCCGCTCGGCTTCGGCAGTTGGTTACGAAAGTTTCCAACGATGATCGTTGCTATTACGTTTATTTGCACATACTGGTCTGTGAACTTTTTCAAGGTGATCGAGGCACGTGAAAAAGCTGCGGCGGCCGAAGGTTCATCTGAGAAAGATCGAATTCTAGAACTCTCCAAAAATGTTGTCTTGGAAAGTTGTCTCACTCAACTTGCCAGCAAAACTGAATGTGAACGACTTATCGCAAAAGAATTCGGTAAGTCTGGAGAATCATCTGACTCAAAAAACGAACCCGCTCCTTCTGCAAACAACAACACTGCAGTAAAACAACGCTCATCGTTTACAGAATCTTTAACTCAAATCAAAAACACCGCCGAATTCAAACTTGAATTTCAGAAACCGATTGAAAACTGGCCCGACTACGTAAAAAATTCCGCTTCTTATCAAGAACTGATACGACTACGAGAAAAACGACAGACCGACCAACTGAAAAAAAGCGCCCACATGGGTTTTTTGACTTACAAAAGCTTTAGTCTTGTCAATCTGATCAGGGCTTCGTTTACCCACGCCAATTATCTTCATCTTTTCGGCAATCTACTCATGCTGATTGTCGTCGGTGTTTGGGTTGAACAGCGCATGGGCCTCGTGCTCACTGCATTAACGTTCGTGACGGGCAGCTTTTTCGGATTAGGTTTTCAAATTTGGCAGTCACCGCAGCAGTCAGTCATCGGCGCTTCGGCTGGAATTTTCGCTATCATGGGAGCTTACTTTGTATTCTTCTACAAAAGTGAAATTCGGTTTCTGTTCACGCTTTTTCCGCTTTACTTTAAGCGGCTTTTTCTGCCCGCGGCCTGGACGTTTCCGGTGTTTTATTTCGTAGGAGAATTTACGGCCGCTGCCAATAACGAAAACACCGGAATCGGACATTTCGCGCATATCGGGGGACTCCTTCTCGGCTGCTCGGTCGCTTACTTTGTCAAACAGAATGACGCACTTCCGGCTGATCAGTTGTTCAATGAAGAAGGGCCGTTGGTGTTAAAGATGAAGCAATCGACAACGAGCGCAGACCTCTGGAAAAACTTTAAAAATGTGATGCAATGGAATTGCCAAAACTGGTCTGCCATTGCGGTATTTCTTAACAAGTCGAAAGATCTCCCGCTCGACTTATCGACACCAAAGGATCTTAAATTTTTCGAACATGAAATGCGCTTGGCCGCCGCACATTTTCTACGATATGGAAAAAATGATGAAATTTTAGATTTCATCAACATCGTTCCGGCGCAGGTTAACCTTGCTTCTTGTTTTGCTGAAATTCCGGTTAAGCTGGTGCTGACATTGGCCGACCAATTGGCGAACGAAAAAGATTACCTCAGTGCGAAACGGCTTTATGAAAGCACTCTTTCAAGAAAACCGAATCCGCAGCAGCAACAAAGCGTGAACATGGCGCTCAGCTCAATTAATTTAATTTTAATGCAAACAACAACAAAAACGATAGGAGCTTAAATGAGCGCAGCACTTAAATTACCGAATACGCCACCACCACAATTTAACACGGCGTCGACAACTCAATTCACCCCGGCCAATAAAAATAAACGTGTAATTGCCTTTATTCTCGATGGATTGATTGCCGCTACATTTGCCAAAACCATCACTTTTTTTGCACTTAAGGGTTTCCACTTAACCGGCACCAAAGAAGTCGTCCTGACTTATGCGGTGAGTTTCGTCGTTATTCCGTTGTTGTACTGGACTTTTTTGACACTTCAATTAGGAGCAACACCGGGGAAAAAAATGATGGGCCTCAGAATCGTTACGGTCGCGCACACAACCGATTTAACCCTTAAGCAAATGCTTTTACGCGAAGTTGTCGGTCGCTGGGCTTCACTTTTGCCTCTTGGTCTTGGTTACCTTTGGGTTTCTTGGGATAAAGAACGCAAAACGTTTCATGACATGATTGCAGGGACTCGCGTTGTCGAATATAAGTAAGTCTGTTTCACAAAGTCCGTCCCTTCTCCGGATCAACGGCTAAGAAAGATTAACGCCCTATTTAAATTCGGACCCAATATCCCCGACCAGTCCTGAATCAATTTTCAGCAATTTTTAGTCTGAATCCTTGGATAAGGGCCGGCGGTTCCACCGGTGGCTCTGTTATAAACCTTTCAATTTGATTTTA
>JANPAD010000457.1:0-5394 GCA_031429735.1 Bdellovibrio sp.
GGCCGTACGACCCTGCCATGTAGTCATTTGCACTTGCAAGCGACACACGATGTTCGGCCTTTCCCAGCAGGCCATAAACATAGTTTTTACGCTCGACGACCGTAAATTGAAAACTGGCGCCGGCTGCTGAATAACTATCAACCGCCACTATTTTTGTAAGTTCATAATACGGCGTAAGTCCAATTGAATAACCGGACCTTCTTAAATTAAACGGCAAGCTGACATTATAGGTCTCCCGCTTCATGTTCGGAAGATCGATTCCATTCAAATAATTGTAGCTGGCTCCGAAGCCCCAATCTACCGTGTTTCTATTGAGGTATTCGCCGCCGACTTCTGCAAAATAGATAGATTTTGTCGCAACGTTGGTATCTTTTTCGTAGATGTTGTCGCTTTGGCTTACTTGCGAATCAAAATACAATTTAAAATAAGTATCGCGCCTATCAGCCTTGCGACCGTACATTTCGTTCAGGCACAGCGTCGACAGTTCGCGCCCCGTTTTGGTATCTGAAAAAAGAGACTCTTCAAGTTCTAGCAAACAAAGTTCGTAATTTGCCTCTTGCTCGGCCGCTTTTGCATTTTCAAAATTGGAATCCGTGCCCGCCTCTATGGCCGTCGTCAGTTCAGCCATTCGCTCGCCAATGAATCCCTTTTGCTGGTAGTTCTTTGCAATTTTAAGCGCCTGGGCTGTTTCCCCAAGATTCAAGTACGCAATCGCCTTATAATAGCTGGCCGGTTGGCCATAGTAGTTCTTAGATTCAGTAGCTAGCTTGAAGCTTTCAATCGCCTCGGGATATTGTTTTTGCCGATACTGCGTTAGTCCTAAGTTATAGCCGGCCACTGCATTGTTTGGATATTTATTAAGTACAGCTTTAAATTCATTCGCGGCTAATTGGTACTTGCCGGCTTCAAACAGTTTAATACCACTTTCAATACCGTCCGCATAGGGCGGCCGCTTCTCGGCGTACGCTGAAAATATAAAAACCGAGTAAATAACGAAAAGGAAAATTTGATATTTCAAAATTTGGTCCGTAATTGGGATTTTAAAGAAAATAGATGGCGCCCGAAATGGGCGCCATTCTCGATCAGGACCTATTAGTTGCTAGCAACAGTTTCTTCGTAAGTGATCATGTCGTCTACAATTAAGTCAGCATCTGGCATGTCTAATTCAGACTCATAAGTATTGTCATCTCTGTAAAGATCTGACTCATGAATAATTTGTCCATAATTCATGGTCGACTCGCCATTTTCAGATTCAGAAGTTTTAACAACTGACTCGCCGTAAATGCTTTCTTGGTAGATACCGCCACCTTCAGCCACGTGCTCTTTATAAAGAGCAGATTCAAAGTAAGCTGATTCATACCCATCTTCATTTACGCTTTCGTCATACATGCTGGATTCAAGCAGATTTGACTCGTAATAATCCGGCGCCACTGTAACATCTGAATCCCAAACAATCTGTGCTTGAATAGTTTCGCTGTAACCAGGATCTGCGAAGTAGCTTTTCCAAGTGCTTTCACCGTAAATGTCTTCTTTGTATGTTCCGTCAATGCTGCTGACGTCTTCGATGTACTTGCTGGATTCGTACACTGCCGTGTCACGCATCAATTCAGGGTTATGTTCACTTTCGTCCCGCATGTAACCTTCCATGTAGTGCGAAGTGTACAAATTGTCCCCGTTCACAACATCTGATTCGGTATTGTACTTTTCTTCAAATGAAGAATTGTAACCATCAGAGCCAACGACGACCTCTTTGTAATACGCTTCGTCAGAATTTGCCTCGTGATAGGTGGTATCTGAATCTTGCATTGCGTTTGCGGAACCTGTGGACCGGTAGATTGTCGTTGTGTACGTTTCATCCCCATCCTTAGCTACAATTGTCTCCTCGTGAACACTCGAATCTTTAACGCTCGTCTCCAATGTTTGCGCCTGGGCCGTGCAATAAAGCATGAGCGCCATGACGGCTATGAAATACTTCTTCATTTCAGATACCTTTCTGTTTTGGGTTTATGATCAGTCTCATCCAAGTCAAAGCAACTGTTGTGCCACGCACTTCCTTGAAAGAAGTTTTAAATTTTCAACAATGGAAGTTTTCATATGCGTGTTATAAATTTGGAGACAGTGGCAGATATGGCTTATTAAGGTTAAAGGCTTATATACCCAAGATTTTAATTACTTGCTCATGCAACTGTCTGTACAACTGAGTCGCGCTCCTAAAAACAAACAGATTCGATCTGACAAATTTGATGGCATACTATATGTAGCAATTTAATTGCAACTGTAAAAATTTGGTCAGTTAGACCTATTAAGTTTTGAGTCAATTCAACCGATAGACGAATATGTTGCCATTCTTACGCCTTATGATTGTGACTTATACTTTCGTATTCACGACCGCCATCTATGCAAATACAGATGCTGATGAAGATGAAGTTAGCGAAGACTCGGTCATTACTGTTGTCCCCCCGAATGAGTACTTGCCGTCGACAATGTTTTGCGGATATGGGGGCTTTGCTGGTAGTAAGCATACCAACCCTAACTATTTAAAATCAGTATCTTCAGAAGAACGCAAAATATCAAATTATTACGGTGAACGAAATAAACAGGTCGAGATCTTTTTTATTACCCTTGAGAATTGGCCTGAAGCTGATTCAAGATACGTTCTTGATTTGCTAAAAGAACTCATGAAAACCTATGAATATGACAAGCAAGACCCACAAAAGTACGCTGAATTTGCCAGACCACAAACCACATTAATAAACAAGAGAGTTATACTGACTGAGTTTTTTACAAGCCTTTCTTACTATCCGGAATTTACGCAGACGAAAGAATCGCTCAAGAAATACGAAAGAGCACAAAGTATTTCTAATGACGAAGAGGTAGAGACTCAAATTGAAAGTTATATTGATAGTTTTGCAGAGGTTTATAGAAGAAACAGTACATGCAAAAGTGAACCGAAAAATTTTGATATGTTTTTGAAACTCTATTTTAAATACTTAGGTTTTAAATTCGAGTGCAGCAATTGCGCTAATAATCCAAAATAGCAGCGTTTGAAGATAGATTTAAAAAATAGCTTCATGACAAAACTCTAGCTCCGAATGGCTTCAATTCCTGGGCAACCTCAGTAAGTTTTGGCAGCACACCGAGGTAAAGTATTAGGGATTTTTATCGAAAGATAGGTCCTCAGTTTTGTTGAACCGATCCCAAAAAGTAAAGTACAAGCCATAATTGCAATTATACTTCTGGTGATGCAAAGAATGATGCGTGGGCGAGTAATGCCAAGACAAGAAAGAGCGCTGCTTGCCGGTTTTAAGATCTATTTCGAAATCATAACCTGAATGAATATACCCGCCATGAAATATCGCGATGGTGGCAAACGTGATATATGCAGCCGGATGCCAGGGAATAATTAGCAGAATAACAAGAGTCGGTAACATATAAAAAAAAGTTTCAGAAAAATTAGTGCTGTATGTGGTAAGCGGGTTCGTATTGACTGAACGGTGATGAAATTCATGGGTACTATACATGACATTTACCTTATGCTGAGCATAGTGTATCCAGTAAAGTGTGGTTTCAAGCATAAATAAAAAAACAAAAATGCTGAAAACAAAATAAATGTAACCATACTCAGCTATATCGAGATACATCGTGCTGTAGCCGGTGTATTTTTTGACAGTCATTAAGACAACCGTGGGAATAACATAGATCAAAAATACCAGAACTGAGCGTGCTAGTTCACTCAAATATCTGGGTTTAGCTTCTTTGATCTGACGAATTTTGTATTTCAAAAGAAATTTGGGTTTCATAACATGGAGCAAGACAAACATAGGAATAATCAGCAGGCTCCACCGGAGCAGCGATTGCCCCCAGCGACCTAACACAAGGTCAACAGTAATAAAATCCACAAGTAACTCCTTTAGCAAAAAAACTCTTGGTTGGCCGCTCTTAAATATACAATTATTTTTAGTTTATATAGCGCTAAAATCAATAAAATAATTAAGCATCGCAAGGCTCAGACCGATGTGGGGCCCCTGCTCTGCTTAAATTGCTCTCATTCTTGTTTACTATTTCAGAATAAAAGTATATCACCAGAGGTCTTATGGTTATATCATTTAAGCAAACCAACTAAGGTTTTTCATGGAAAATATATTTCGTTTTTTTGTTATCAATTGGCGCTTCACCTTCACACTTAAAGTTCTCATTTTGCTGGCCGGTTTTGCTGGTTTAGTCAAAATGAACCGTGAGGCTTTTCCGCCAGTTAATTTTGCGGCAGTTAGTATATCCACCACCTACCCAGGTGCTTCTCCGGAAGAAATTGAAGATAAATTGACCTATGTGATCGAGCAAGAACTTCGAGGAATTTCCGGCATTAAAGAAGTTTTTTCAGTTTCTGAGCCAGATCGATCTGATATTAACGTGCGCATTGATATTGATCGAAAAGACACAGACAAAGTCGTCAATGAAATTCAACGAGCCGTTCAGAGAGCCAAAGGCCGGCTACCAAAAGAAATCTCAGACGATCCCGTGGTTTTTGAAGTAAAAGCTGATGAAATTCCAATTATCGAAGTTGCCTTAACAGCGCAGACAGATTCAAAAAAACTATCTGCTGCTCAAACAGAGCAACTGAACACCTCCGCCTATCAGGCGAAAAGACAACTCGAAGACGTAGCCGGTGTCGCGTCAGTTCGACTTTCAGGATATCAAGAAAAAGAATACCAAATACATTTGGACCCAAAAAAATTAAAATCATTTGAAGTCGGATTAACTGAAGTTTCTCAAGTCGTAAGTGGTAAAATTAAAAACACACCAGCAGGCCTGGTCAGCAACAATGAAGTGGCTGAATCCGTTCGTGTCTTAAGCCCCATAAGCGATATTGAATCAATTGAAAACTTGATTGTGAGATCTACTGATCTTAAAAATTCAATTAAAGTGAATCAGCTAGGCCATGTGCAAGAAGGACGTAAATCTCCAAAAATACTGGCCCGACTCAATGGCAAACCGGCTGTACTTATCGTTGTTGCAAAAAAAGGTGAAGCTGACGCTGTCAACGTAGTTGAAAAAGTTAAAGCAGTTCTGTCTGATTTACAAAAAAAAACTACGGCTGATTTTAAATTCATGATTTACAATGATGAAGGTCAGAGGGTTGTTGATCGTTTAGACATCGTCACCTATAACGCAGTTTTTGGCTTTATTGTTGTTATTTTGATTTTATTTTTGTTCTTACCCTACAAGGTCGCCATTTTCAGTTCACTGAGTTTGCCACTTTGTGTACTGGGCACTGTATTTTTGATGGTGTATCAGGGCGCAAATTTTAATGTGATTACAATGATGGCTTTGATTATTTGCCTAGGAAACTTGGTAGATAACTCTGTCGTCATCTCAGAGCATTACACCCGACTG
>JANPAD010000458.1:0-2394 GCA_031429735.1 Bdellovibrio sp.
TTGGGTGTTGGCCAGAGCTTCTTTGCAGCAAGCGGCCATGGCGCGCGTTGCATTTTTAAAAATATCTTTACCCTTCATCTGCATGAAGTATGAACCATCATCAAGAACCTCTTGCGAGAAAGGATGACGGGTGCCGCCGGACTTGGCCCACAGCAAATCATAGAGTGAACCTTCAGCATGGGCTAAAGTCGTCATAAGATGATTAGGATCAGACTCTTCCGTGCGTTGAAGAACCATAGCGCCGGCTCCATCTCCGAAGAGGATGCAGGTTTCGCGGTCTTTATAGTTCATAAGACGTGTCAGATTTTCAGCGCCGATCAAAAGAACGTTTTTATAAGCGCCAGTTTTGATGAATTGATCGACGACGTGCAGACCATAAATGAAACCTGAACAGGCTGCATTTAAGTCGAAAGACATTACGTTTTTAGCGCCCAGTTTGGATTGAACCAAGCAGGCTGTCGCCGGCATTTTGTAGTCTGGAGTAAGAGTGGCGACGCAAATCATTTCGATTTGGTCAATTGTCATACCTGCGTTTTCGAGCGCACGATTGGCGGCCCGAACGCACATGTCCGAAGTGCCTTCGTCATCTGCCACAACATGGCGACGTTCAATGCCTGTGCGTTGAATGATCCATTCATTTGAGGTCTCAACTAATTTTTCAAGGTCAAAGTTGGTTAGAACTTTATCTGGAAGAAATGAGCCGACTCCGGCAATTCGTGTACGGTGCATATTCAATTTTGCAAACCGAGGTTATTTCGATTTAGCTGCGCTGATTTGTTTACCTTTGTAATAAAGGGCTCCATCAGCTGCTTTGAAAGCACGGTGTGGGCGAACTAATTCACCTGATTTTTTATCAATTGCCATTGCTGGCGTATCTAAACCGTCATGTGAACGTCTCATGTCGCGACGCGACTTCGAAGTCTTCTTCTTAGGTGTTGGCATTTTATCCTCCGCGAAAGCGAGTAATATCTATTAAACTGCGATTAAAATCAATGGCTTAATTTAACTTAATACCTTTTAGGGCCTGGAATGGGTTCGGCTTTACTTCTTCGCCCATTTTCTCATCATAAATAAATACTTCATCAGATTTTTTCTGGCATTTATCACATTGAGGAGCAAATGGGATCTCAATTGCAATAGCTTCGTGCAGATATTCGCCAAGATCCAACTGCTCATGAGTATATTCGGTCACCGAAACTCCGTCGGATTCGTCCTTCATGCTGAGCGGGGTGCGGGCATATTTGTCATTGCGGTCGTTACGACGCTCCGGAATCAGAATCTCGTTCAGCTTACTGCTAATAGCCAAGTCAAAATGGTCGCCACAGCGTGAACATTGCTCGTTAGCTGAAGTCGTCACTTGGCCAGTTAACATATAGTCTTTGGTGTTCATCGGTTTGATATGAATGCGGACATCGTAGGGTTTGTCATCGATCAGATCCGCTAAAACCGGATTCAGTTCGGCGGTTTGGCGGTTGTACCAGTAATCAAGGCCAATTTCAGAGATCTCATTAAGTTTGATTTTCATAGTGGACCTTTCTACCCAGATGGCTCGAAAAGGTCAAATTCAATGTCGAAGTGTAAAGGTTTTACCAGTCGTAATTGAAACTAATGCTGATTCGCTCACGACGGCCGGTATGGCGTGGAACTTCATGCTTAAGCCAGCTCTCAAAAAGGACCACTTCTCCGGCCTTAGGATTGAGCGATACAAAGCGCTGTTTGGAAGCCGGGGCGCTGGCTTTAACGAGTGGGCTGTTCATAAAAAGACCCAAGCGCGGGTCTTCAAAACGAATGGCGCTAGCGCCGGCCGGCACATCGACATAATAAGTGCCGCTGATAACGGAATGCGGATGAATATGGGCCGTGTGCTGAGCGCCGGTTTCCATCACATTGATCCACATGGAATTCAGTTTAAGCGTGCCTTTTCCGGCGTCATAGCTCAGTGTTTTTAGATACTTATTTACATGAAGATCAAGCTTTGCCTGAAGGGCTTCAAATGTTGAAGACAATCGGTGCAACTGGTCCATAGAACCGTAAGAAGTATAGCCGCACGGGTAATTTTCGGCAGACCATTTTTGGCCGTTTTGGTCGACTTTGCGGATTTGAAAAATTTCTTTTTTGAGATCTTTCAGATCAAATTTAACAGTTGAACGATAGATTTCGGTCGCAAAAAATTGGGCCATACGCTTTATTAGCCGTTTTGGCCTTTTCAAGCAACCAACTCAGCAACTAGACTATTGAAACGTTCGCAATCGTGTAGACTTTATAAGAATGAAGATATGGGTTATCGTCACTCTTTTATTTTTTTCTGAAATTTCATATTCCAAGGGCAAAGGACTGCAGGAAACCATGGCTGTAACGGTGGTGGTGTCCGGTGATATTGGCGGCAGTTTTGAC
>JANPAD010000459.1:0-14611 GCA_031429735.1 Bdellovibrio sp.
TAGAGCGCGTGTGTAATTTTTTAGTTGTGAGAAGTGGAAAACCTTCTTGTAAGTTGTACCGAGATTGATAACCGAAAACACTTAGGGTGCCGGTGCCAGTACGGTCATCTTTTTTTTCACCATGTGCTAAAACATGTTTTAGTAAATCGTGATATTGTTTCATAAATAACCTCTCGAAAAAGTGCTCACTTTATTGTGCTACATTGAGCTTTTTTGTCGAGTTTTTCTGCCCTATTTAAAAAAATAAAAAAGCCTATTTTATGTGCAAAATAGGCTTTTTGTTTAATTTGTTTGTAGGTTCTACTTGGCCGCTAAAACAGCGAACTCTTTTAGTGAGTTTTGTGTTTTACGCCGTGTGATTTAACAGCACCGTGTTTTTTGATTTTTTTTGTATGGGCTTTTTTAGCTTTAGCTTTTTTCGCAGCAGGTTTTTTAACGCTGTTCTTCTGTTCTTTTGTTGGTTTTGCGATTGAACCTTTTACATCCGTATCGTCGTGCGACCCAGCTTCAGGCGCGGTGCCAGGTTGGTTTTCTTGAGCGTGGGCAACAAGACCAAATAGACAGAGACTGAGGATAATAAGACTTTTTGAAATGATTTTCATGATGAGCTTCCTTTTTTTATAATCTTAGTTGTTACTGAAAGTTTTGAACTTGTGCAATGTAAGGCAAATTACGGAAGTAACCGTCATAATCTAGCCCGTATCCGACAACGAACTCATTTGTGATTTGGAAACCAACTTGATCAAGTTTGCATGGAACTTTGAGTGCTTCAGGTTTTTCAAGCAATGCAACAGTCGTGAGGGATGCCGGTTTGCGCGATTCGATTGATTTTTTTAGGTAATTCATCGTTAAGCCTGTATCAACGATATCTTCAACAAGAATCACGTGACGGCCTTCAACCGGAGTAGATAAATCTAAAGTGACTTTCACTTCACCTGAAGAAGTGGTACCGCCGTGGTAGCTTGATACGCCGAAGAATTCACAAGTTAAATCGGTGTCAATTTCGCGAATCAGGTCAGAGTAAAACATGAATGAACCTTTAAGAACGCAAATGGCTGTTACTTTTTCGCCTTTGAATTTTTTAGTTAAGGCTGCGCCGATTTCTTTGACTTTGGCTTGCAGTTTTTCTTCTGAAATGTAGGTCTTTAATTCGAGGTTTTTTGCATTCATGTCAGGTTCCTTTATAAATAGAAGCTCTATTTATAATCGGGTTGGACGATGATGACAAACTCTGTTTTGTGTGTCATGAAATCCTGCGACTTAAAGATCTGAAAGGGTGGCATTTGGAGCCTAGACCTTTCGGCTAGAAAATTCTCGGTTTTAAGCGTTCCGACGATAAAAAAAGCAGAGCCTTTAGGCAGTTCGAAATCAGAAGGGTAGTTGTCGGTGTCCTGGCGGCTTCCTTTGGTGAGGTTAAAATGCCCGACGAGGCCGTCGTTCTCGATCGATTTAAGTTCAATCTGTGTGGCTAAGCCGATCAATTCGCTTCCGTCGTCATTAACAGAACCGGCCAGATTGGTGTTGCTGCTGCCCGGAACAATCTTAATTTCGACCTGTTTAAGAACCTGAAAGATGTCCGTCTTTTTAGGAAAGTTGTATAAAATTCCGACCGAGTATTCAGGTAAGCTTTGGTAGAGTCCGTTGTTGGTGCTATCTGCGATCCAGGTGCTGATTAAAGTATACGGTACTTCAGCAAAAATCAGTTTAAACGGAACCGCTGAGGCGGAGGCTGTACCTAAGCGCGCTTTCGCAGCGGCATCGTTCGCCAACTTATTCTGTGCGCCGGCGGCGCCATCAGAATCGAGACCCTCGGGATTTGCATTAAGTGAAGCCGCAGCTCCAGCCATGATTTTATTGCTGTCGGTCGGCTGAACTTCATCAAAATTATCCGTGTCCTTTTGGCCGATTGACTCGGACCTACTTATGCCTTGGGAGCGAAAGCTTTTTTGCCCTAATCCCAGGACGGAGTGGCCGGAGCGACCTAAAATCACCTGACCAATGATAACGGCAACGATGACTAACACCGCGATTTGAAAAAAAGTACTTTCAATCAACTTCGTGAAAAAAGGTTTCTCGCGCGGCTTGTAAGCTTGCATATCAACTCCGCAACTGGCGCAGAATTGATCTTGAGGTTGCGAAAACCCGCAACGCGGGCAATTGATCATCATCTAAGTACAGAATAGTTTATTCTCTCTTGACCTACAAATTGTCGAAATTTAAACTCTTACCTTAGTCGAGGTTATATTGAGCCAACAACACATTCCGGTCCTTTTACATGAAGTCCTCGATTCATTTTCCGACCTGAATGGCAGAAATGATCTGGTCTACTTCGATGGTACCTACGGACGCGGCGGCCACTTTCGTGCCATTCAAGAAAAATACGCCCCGGCTCGTAGTTATATCTGTGATCAAGATGCCCAAGCCATCGAAAAAGCACGCACCGACTGGGCTGCTGAAATTGCCGCCGGAAAAATTTCAGTCCACCATCAAAATTTTAACGATTTCGTACGGAATGCTCCGGCTGATCTGAAAATTGATATGGCTTTGTTAGATTTAGGTGTCAGTTCACCGCAGCTTGATCAGGCGGAGCGTGGCTTCAGCTTCAACAAAGACGGCCCGCTCGATATGCGGATGAATCAGAGCCAAAAACTGACAGCGGCTGAACTGGTTAACGATTCCGAACCCGAACATCTGATTGAAATTTTCAAACAGTATGGCGAAGTTGAGAAGCCGGCACGTGTAGTTCGTGCCGTCGTCAACGATCGCGTCGCAAAACCTTTCATCAACACTTTGCAACTTGCTCAGTTGATTGAACGGGTTGATGGCTGGCAAAAAAAAGGTTTTCACCCGGCTACGCAATATTTTATGGCACTTCGGCTGGTCGTTAATCGAGAACTCGAAGTTGTCGAACAGGTTTTACCTGAGTTATTTAAGAAAATGCGCGACAAAGGTCGCATTTCAGTCATTACATTTCATTCACTCGAAGATCGCCTTGTTAAAAATATATTTAAAGATTCGACGGAAGGTTTTTTAGTTTATAAAAAAGTTATTGTGCCCTCTGAAAATGAATGTAAAATAAATCCTAGATCACGCAGTGCAAAACTTCGCGTTTTTCAAAAGGGCATGGCCCCTGAAAAGCCGGATAAATTTGCACTTCGACGTGCGCAGCGAACCGAAGGGTGAGCAGAAAAGCAGAACCGAAAAGACAGGTGAATAAGGATTATTCACTCTTCAAAGAGGTCAGGATGAGCAACCGGATGAACAACAGCAGTCGCCAAAACAGAACCGAAAAAGCAGAACTCAGACAGTTTAAACCTTTTATCAGCGTCCTTTTCATCACCACAACTTTGTTGGGGATTGTTTTCGTCAAGATGGAAGAACGCCGCATTTCGTATGTCGTTTTAAAACTGACACACGAACATAAAAAGGTAACTGAAATTGAAAAGCAAAAAGAAATTCAACTTGCAAAACTGACAAGACCGCAGTTGCTTGAAAATGTCGCGACTCAAAAGCTGACTTTAAAACGCGCGACTGCATCGCAAATTATTCATTTAAGTAATCCGACCGACACTGTCGCAAGGACGACACGTTGAAAGCAAAAATTATCACGCTCTTCGTTTTTATTTGCTTCTTGTGGTCACTTCTTATCTTTCGCGCGGCTTACCTCCAATTTTTACCGCATGACAAACTCAACACTTTGCAGTTGAGACAGTTTCAAACAGTCGTTACGCTTCCTTCGCGCCGTGGAAACATTTACGATACTTCCGGCAAAGAGCTCGCTATGTCGGCCCCTTCTTATTCTTTGTATGCCGATCCGAAAATGATTGTTGACCGAAAGAAGACAGCCGAGCAATTGGCTTCGTTGGTTCAACAGCCGGCCCGAGATATTTTGATAAAAATTAAAGACCCGACAAAACGTTTTGTGTGGGTTGATCGGTTGATTGATGCTAGTCACGCGGAGAGCATTCGTGAGTTGAAAATTAAAGGTTTGGGTTTGGTCGAAGACTGGAAGCGCGTCTATCCGAATGACAGTTTGCTGGGTTCAACGCTTGGGTTCGTCGGCAAAGAAGGTCAGGCGCTTGAAGGGCTTGAGCTGATGTTCGACAAAGAGCTGCGCGGTGAAAAGAAAAAAGTATTAACCCGTCGTGATGCCCGCGGCCGTCCGCTTGTGCAAGATGGTTTGCTGTTTACTGAAAACCCGCAGGGTAAAGAGATAAAACTTACGATTGATGCTGACCTTCAGTATTTTGTTGAAGCCGAAATGGCTCACACCATCCGTGAGCACGACGCGGCCGGCGGCTGGGCGGTTATTTTGGATGCGAAAACATCCGCAATCCGCGCCATTGCAAGTCTTCCGACCTACGATCCGAATAATCCACAGAGCGCATCAGTGTTTAATCGCCGTAACCGTACGGTCACAGATACTTTCGAACCGGGCAGCACTTTAAAAACTTTCGTTCTTGCGAATGCCATCGAAAATAATGTTGTTAAACCGACCACGAAAATTTTCTGTGAAAACGGTCACTTCAGAATAGGCAAACGTGTGATTCACGAAGCTGAGGCCGACCACGCCCAAGGCACCATAACGGTCAGTCAGGTTTTGGCGTACTCATCTAACATCGGGACATCAAAAGTAGCTCTGATGATGGGTGATGAAAAACTAAAACGCGGTTTGCAGCTTTTCGGTTTCGGTGAAAAATCAAATGTTGATTTGCCGGGCGAAGCCAAGGGTATCTTAACCAAACTGCCATGGGCCAATCACTTCTTGGCAACGGTTTCATTCGGACAAAGTATGACGGTGACGCCCCTTCAGCTGGCGAATGCTTACGCTACGATTGCCAATGGGGGATCGCTGAATAGGCCCTATATCGTTGAAAGTGTAACCGACGTTGAAACGGGTGAAGTGGTTCAAACTCAGCCCACGTCAATTCGCCGCGTGATCTCGGCTGAAACAGCGGCGAAAATGCGGGCCATGTTAGCGGCAGTCACTGCTGATGGAGCCACGGGCGTCAGCGCACGAGTGCCGGGCTTTATTGTGGCCGGCAAAACCGGTACGGCGCAAAAAATTAATCCAGGCGGTCGTGGCTATATGAAAGGCGGCTATGTCGGTAGCTTTACCGGATTTATTCCGGCAAATGATCCGCAATACGTTGTTTTCATCGGGATCGATCATCCGAAAAAAAACGGTTACTACGGAACAATCGTGGCCGCTCCGCTGTTTTCAAAAATTGCCTCGTATGCCGTGCGAAAAAAAGGTCTGACACCTGACGTGGTAACAGATAGCACACTGGCCGCCGATCCACGCGTGACCGCTCCGAAAGCGCCAGCGCGCGTTGTTGAGCAGGATCGTATCGATATTTCACAATCAACTCTTGCAAAACCGACAGCTGTTCCTTCGGTCGTTGCCCCGTATCTTAAAAACTTGACGATGCGTGAAGTGCTGAACGTCGCATCTGAACAGAATATTCAGATTAAATTTGTCGGTGCCGGCCGCGTCGATACGACCTACCCTGATCAAGGGCAGACTCTTGATACTGACCGAAATATGACGGTGATCCTCAAGTAAGTATTCTCAAAATTAAGAATAATTCCTAAATTCTGTAAACCCCAAAGCCTTAAAACTAAATAAAGTCGTTTTAAGGCTTTTTTATTTTGGTCTCATTCGTGCTGAATGGCTCTCGAAACAACAAACCGAAAAGGGAGCCCAGAAACATGAAACAATTACAAACCAGCGCCGTTGCCGACACTCGCCGAAAGACAAAAAGTCAAATAAGCTCTGATTTCTTAAGCCTCATCCGAGTGCATACTTTTTTGTGCCTCATGACACTCGTTTTTTTAGGAGTTAAAGCGCATGCCGTACCGACGCTTTACCCGGATACAGTTAATACGTCGGTTCGCAACACGACGACTTCGAGCATTTTGCAGGACAGTGTGGATTCGCGCCTTTTTTATGTTCTTCCGCCTCAAAATGTCGTGGCGCAGGCTACAGGTTTGCAGGCCGCTACCGCTAACATCGGATTTTGTCGAGAGATAGCACAGATTCAAACTTACAGTTTGAAAACTGCGAAAATGATCGATGAAACGATTGGACAAATGAGTGACCTCAAAAATGAGTCAGTTGCACAGAGGGCTGATATTCAAAAAAAAATGGCCGAGTTGTCTCTCTACACATCAGCGAACAATCTGATTGATCTTTCATTGCTCGATCAAAACTTAGATAAGCAGCAGCAAAGGCTCGCGGACTTGTACGAGAAGTCAAAAAGCTGCAAAATTGAATGTGATTCGATCTTGAAAGATATTCAAAGCACGTTGGCTCTCAGTCAAGAGCTCATACGTCGTCGCACGGACATTATCGTGATTCATGTCAATGAGGCTCGCGAATACGAAAAGCGCAAAAGTTATTTGGAAAGTTTAAATCAACAATACGATCTGAACATGAAACGCCTCTCAGATTTTAATAAACTCATACTGAGTCTAAAACAAGACTTCGATGGCATGTATTCCGCCCATTCGCAAAGAGAAGGGGCGCAGGCACAATTTGATTACAACAGCGGTTGGACACAGAACGTTTCTATGTTGCAAATGACCAATCCCTCTTATCGCTTTCAGAAAATAACGACTAGAAATGCGATGATCCGTGCGGATGGATATCAAAAACTAGCTTCACTGCCTCAGGGATCGGTGCTGAGCTTTAGTTTCAGCGGCATGGATGCGAAGGGTACTATTGCGCTGCCGTCGTACCCCGAATCACTCAGTGGTCTTGTGACTCTCAACCTTTTAGCCGTATGTCCGATGTTGTACCCGGAATCATTTGGTCTTGACCGCAGTCATCCTTCGGTTGATCCATCGAAAATGAAGTACGGCTTGACCGTTACTTTTGATTACCCTGTTGAAGCAAAATACGATTTAGAAATTCAATACAACATGTATAAAATGTACTGGTCGTTTCAAGCGGCCGGTGCTGACAACTCATTTTTTAATCCGTCGACCTGGTCAATTAGTAAAGAAGAAACCCTTTTTAATGACAGCTTCAAAACGACTTGGTTTACCAACTCGGAGCAGGCTTTGATGACGTCAGATCAAAAAAAATCGATCGAGTCTGATTTGCGCCGTCAAATGCTCACACGACTTGCACAGCAATTGGCGATGAAGAGCTCAAGAAATTTAAATGATACTTTTGAAGTTCCTTTGTCGGGAGCTGTGGTTCTATCAAACGGTCTGGCTGCAAAATGCTCGTTTTCCTACATTTGCCAGGGGGCAAGCCTCGGGTTTAGCGTTCTTGCAAGTATTTTTGGTTCTTCGCAGGCTTCACAAGAGTATCTGCAAACTATTAATGTAACACAAACCGAGCGCTGGGCAGATCATCAAATCGTCATGCAAAGCATGCTCACGTCGTATCGGTAATTTATATGAAAAAAATAAATATACTTAAAATCGTGAGTTACGCGGCTTTGACAGTTTGTGCATCGTCGGCTTGGGCACAGTTCGCGTCGGAAACATTGACGAAAACCGCCGACTTTCCGTTTGTTCGTCAGAAGGTGCAGCTGCAGGCCCGAGCTTCAGTTCTATTGCCAGCCTTGGTAGGCGAGCAGCGTTTCAAAAGTAATTTGGCTGATGATTGTCAAAGATTTGAAAAAAGTTACGATCAATATGCTTCTCACGTCGACGAACTGAGCCGTGAATTAGCGAACCAAATTCGCGAACTTTCACTGGGTTATACGATGAAGTCTCGTTATGAACTTTACTTAAATGTTGAACTACTTCATGCAGCGAATGTAGTGGAGCCTAGCCAATGGAGCCTGGCTCCGACACCGGCGACTTTGCAGTTTGCAGAAGGCTCGATGATGAGCATTTCAAAAGAAATAGGTGTTGAACAAAAAAATGCTGAAATGGATGCCAAGGGCAGAAGTGTTTTGGTTTTAAGAAGTCGTGACCTCGCGTGCGATCTGTTATCCGGGCGAGCCCAGTTGATGTCGACGATCAATCTTGATGTAAAAGCCGACGAGCGTGCGGCCGCTCAGGCGCGCCGAGTGGCGCAATCCTGGTTAGATCAAATGGAAGCCTTAGGTCAATTCGGTCTAAATGATCGTCAGAAAGCGGCTTGGTTGGGCTTTCGGTTTGAGTCCTTTAAAACGCATCTTGAGGCTGAAAACTTGGCAGAATATCTGAACATTCATTACTTTTTCGAAACTTTTTTTCAGCCCAATCAAATCCTCTTACGGGCAAACTGGCAGTCTGATATTTCTAAAAATTGGATTAGAAACATTCAAGTCACTTTACCTTTGGGAGTCGAACAATTATGACAAACGGACGATTTTACTTTACATTAGGCGCTGGGCTACTTGCGGTCACTATTCTTTCAATATCGAATTCGCATCAGCAGACAACTCCTCGTGCAGCAGCTGATCGAAGCGCTCTAAATCAGATATCAATTGTCGATAAAAAATTAAATCAACCGACTCGAAACGCTCAAGTCACCCCTTTGATGCCTGTTGAGACACAACAAGGGATGGACAGCTTCGAACTCATTGAAAAAAAGTTTGCGCAGCTGAATCCGAATCAGGCACGACAAGAGGTGCGCCGTATTGATGCTGAAGCGCAGAAGGTTTCTGCAAAAAACTTTGATGATTTTTCGACTGAAGAAAGAGTAGCATTTTTAACCCGCCAGCGTGAAAAAGTCGTCTTGCTCAACAAAATAATTTTAGCACGGCTAGAACGAGTTCAAAAGTGAAAAAAGTTTTACGCTGCATGTATGTTCTTATATTTTTTACGTCCTACGCCTTTGCACAGGATTTTGGAAGCGGCTATCACCCGAGCCCCAAGCCGGATGACACGATGGAGTTGAAAATTGATCTCATGCAGCGTTTTCAACCTGCACCAGAATACATAGTTCTGGAAAATCCCCAGGTCAGCGTCATCGAAAATAGTTCAGGTCTCGAGGGGCAGTGTCCGTTGATGCAAGAAAATTTTTTAAGCCTATGGGCTGAGTACACCGCTGAATCGTCGCAGGTGATTGGTTTATTAGACCAGGCTCGAAGCTCAGCGCCCGATGTAAAAGCAAACCTACTACCTCGAATACAGGAAATACAAATGAAGCTCAAAAAGACCATTAGTGAGCTTAATCGACTGGCGCGCCCTGAATGGAATCGAGAGTCACTTCGGGTGCTGGTGCGGTGGGCGTTACCTCAAAGTACTCTATTCAATATTGAAGTCGATCCGAATATTCGCGATGGTTTTATCAAAAAATCGCAGGCGGATTTTTTGACGTCAAGAGGTTTGCATGTAAAACCAGGCCTGACGCGTTTGGCAGCTCAAGCTCTCGTGGATTACAAGAAAAAAGCGCATTTTGCAGGATTGAATTATCGTATCACCGAAGCTCAGTACATGGGCGAAGGGAGTGCGGCTCTGTTGCCATTTTTCATGGTGCAGAGTTTTTTCTTTCAAGATTTAATGGAGAAAAATATCAGTTTCGATTACGACAAGCCGATGACTTGGCTGGAGTATTGTCAGTTTACTCAAACCGCTGAATTTTCGGTCGACGTTAAATTGACGCTCAAAAACTTTGGCGGTGCTGTTGTAGAAAAAAATCAAAAATTTATATTAAGGAGTCTTTAAGATGAAAAATAAAATAATTATGGTCGTGTGTCTGTTGCTGTTGATGAGTTGTCAGAAGTCGAACTCTTCTCCGGTCGGTTCAGAAAAATTAAATAATGGAGAGGCTTCACCCATACCACCGGTTACTACCACGCCGATAAGCCCGGATAAGGACGAGTGGCGCAAAAAGCTAGAGGCTTGCCCGGTGCAGTTGACTCAAGAAATGAGCCTCGAGCAAGTGGCTGAAACTTCAAGACTGATGCACCAGAAATGCGGATTTACCGAGAATGAGTGGGCCCAGGTTATTCGAAACAGTATTTAATACTTCTGTCTTAAATAAACCTTCGCTAAAATTTCGCTGTACATATTAGTCATGACCAAAACAATCAGCGGGACGAAGGTAGGCATTTGCGGGTAAAGCAAATAGCCCGTGGCCAGCAGACAAATGCAGAACAGCGAAATTTTCTGAACGTATTCGTAAGTTTTAAGTTGAATCAGTTCTTCGCGTTCATCTTTGACGCGTTTTTGGTCGAAGTAATCGTAAATAAAGTAAATTACGACCGAGGCAAAAATAAAGTAACGTAAGGTTTCAAAAGTGATAGCTGTCATCGTTTCTCCGTTATCAATTGAAAGAGGTCTTCAACTTTGCACTTCAGCACTTTGGCAATTTTCAACGCCAGCTCAACTGACGGCACAAACTTACCCGATTCGATGGAGTGAATGGTCTGGCGCGAACAGCCGATCAGGTCAGCCAATTGCTGCTGAGTCAGATCGCCGTTTAAAACGCGTAAACCCTTAACTTTATTATCCAAAATACGACCTCTTCAATAAGTACTTTAAAGTTGACATAATGTAAAGTATACTTTACATTATGTCTTACATAGTTAACATAGAGGAGACCAAAATGAAGATCAAGAGTTTTTTAAACAAGAACAAATCAATGATCACTTGGGTGCTGATTCTTTTCGCGTTTCGCTGGAGTTTTGCTGATCATTATCGGGTGCCGACCGAATCGATGTACCCGACCATCAAACCGGGCGACCATCTTTTCACAAACAAAATGGCTTACGACTTTAAACTGCCGTTTACCGATGTGGTGCTGGTGCATAACGATGGCCCGAAACGGGGTGAGGTCATTGTTTTTCTGTATCCGAAAGACACTTCGATTAACTTCGTTAAGCGGGTCGTCGGCTTGCCCGGAGAAACCGTCAGAATTGTTGATCATCAGATTTATATTAATGGAACAGCCCTTGATGAAAGCTATCTGACGCCTGAGGCCCGCGCGTCTTTAACTACTGAATACGACGGTGAAGTCGTCGTGCCGAAAGATATGTATTTTGTGATGGGTGATAATCGCGGAAACAGTCTTGATAGCCGTTACTGGGGATTTGTTCCACGAAGTCTAATTAAAGGGCGTGCTCTTGAAGTCTTATACAACGTAGGACTTCAAGGCTGGATACCCGTCGTCGATATCAAGCGATTTTTATTACCGCTCAAAGGTTGACCTTCAAGTGGTAATCAGATCGCTTTTTATTTCGTGCAAGTCTCAAGGCTCAGATAAATACTTACTTTTTTAATCTGCACCATATCTGAGACGTTGGCCGGAGCATTCGGGCCGCGTCTCAGAATAACATTCGAGTTCAGTCTTAAAATCGTGTCGCCACCGCAAGCCGTACTCAGAACATTTGTTTTGCGCATCAAGAAACTTTTTGTTCCGGCGCTGAGGCTAAGCGCCTTTGTTAAGACCGGTTGGCTTGAACCGGCAAGAAAAGCTTCAAGCGAAACTTGGGCCGTATTCGGCGAAGCAGCTGAACCGTTCACTTGCCCTTGCAGATCAACCAATGAAATAACCAAACGACGGCCCGCCGGGATTGAAAGCGGAAGAGCCACGTTACAGCTTTTACGGTCAAATGCGGCCGTACCGTTCAACTGTGTGGTGTAGTCATAAAGACTGAGCTCAATTTTGTTCGCGATCAAATCCAAGTCTAAAAACTGTCGACCGGTTTTGGCAGGGCAACCGGTGCCGGCCATCGCCAGGCTTTCGACTTTGACCAGCGCTGAAATATTATCTTGGGCTAGCAAAGGTGGAGCCGAGATCAACTGCGTATTAATCTGCAGCTCAGCTGGAAAGTTCATTAAAGATTGCGAGATAAGAAAGTTATCATCATTCGTCGCCGCACTTCGCAGCATTTCATGAAAAACTAAGTAGTAGATGTTTCTTTTCTTTTCGTAGTGGTTGTTCCAAGACTCCGCGTTCAAAATGATTAAATCCGGTACGCCGATCGCATCCACAACCGAACCGGTGTTGTCGATCAGAACCTCATCGACAACAACCAGCTTATTGATATCGAGAGCATTTTTTAATGCCGCGACGTCAAGCCCGCGCTGTTGAGTCAGGTTTTGACCATCAAGCGTATTTTCTAAATAGCGAATGACTTGTGAACCGATGCTAATGAACTGACTGCGTAAATAGTCTCCGCCGTTACCGACTCGGTGTTCGTTGAAAAAGGCAGGGTCAACCTTGTAGCGGCCGGTGTTGTCTTTCAAAAGTTTCAAATAGCCCGGAATAAAATAGTTTTTACCGTCAATCGACAGAACATTTTTTTTCAACGGTGACGGGGCGACGGGTTGCACAACCGGTTGAAGCGGGTTGACGACAACTTGGCCGTGAACGTTCAGTGCTAAGCCTGTCAGTAAAAGCGGAATCATAAGAGCGTTCATTTTGAATCCTTTTTCAAATCGTTAGTGGTAAGCGGATAGAGATAAAAAGTAAATTTATAAACTTCGTCGCAAGTGCCTTCTTCAAGAAGAAGCGTCAATTCGTCCTGAAAACGGCGAATCAAATCTTTGGCTTTTTCGAGTTGTTTGGTATTCACGCTGACTGTGTTGGCTGTGAAGTCCCGAAGCTCGACCGGGCATTCATCTAAGGCCTTTTCGGCCAGTTTTAAATCGGCATAGTGCGACTTACGCACGGCTTGATTCGGGATATCGTCTGATGTCAGCAGGGCTTGTTTGTTGGTGGTGTACTTTCCGTTTTTTTTGCGGACAAAGCCCAAACGGATGAGTCGTTCTAAAGTGCTTTGCGTCTGTGCGGTGGTCAAACCCAGGCGGTTAGCCATCCAGCTGACTTCAGATTTAAAATTTTTTGTTTCAATCAGCGAAAGTAGGGCAAAGTGCTGCCATTCGCCGATCATATTAAACTGGTCGTTACTGAGTTGTAAAAAATCAACTTTTCTCTGCAACGACAGCTGTGTCGTATTTCGTTTGGCGTCGACCGCTGCAGAACCCGGTGTTTTATCGTCGAGTGAGCTCAGCAGGCGGGCTATTTCATTCGGTGCGTAGTTGAGGCGCTCCAGCACGCGTAAAGCTATCTTTTGTGAGATACGTCTTTTGCCGTTAAATATTTCACTTAAAGCACTTGGCGACAGATCAAGTTTACGAGCAAAGGCCCGCAGCGAGTAACTGGCGTTTTTGACTTTGATTTCCTCAAAGTGCAAACGAAGTGTTTTTTGAAATTCGAGCTGTTCTTTCACTTAACGCCTCTGTAAAGGTTACAAATTTCTGATCATATTCTTCAAGCAACTGCTTCGTGGCACCATTAAGCCCGTTACCGGATGCCCGATTTGTTGTATGCAAAAGTCGAGCGCATTTGAGTGTGAATCGAACCCATGAGCTAAGGGCGGCAGCGTTTTAATTCCCAGTTGAATGCGAAACCCTGAATTGAGGCACTTGCATATTGGCTTGTGGGGTTCGTTGTCGTCAGCAAATTCACATCTACGTTGAGCATCAGGTCACGACCCGTGCTACAGGCTGTTACGATCCAATCCTGCGGATTGCCTGATGGATTGAGTGATAGAGTTCCTTGACCTGCCAAGTTCATCCGGGTGATTTGAGGTCGGATTTGTCCGACGTAACTTACGCGTTGTTCAAAGGCTCCGCGTCCTCCGGCCGGTATGTTGTAATCACCTTTCAGCACGATTCCTTTAATAACCATTTGGTAACCACGCAGAACCTGCACCGGCAGGCGCAGACTACAGCTTTTTCGATCGAAGTTAGATCCGTTTGCCGCCGGAGCGTGGGCCTCAAAAGAGTCTACATTGAGCAGAGCACTGCGACCACTTTGACTGATGGCTGCAGTGCCCTGCGGACAACCCGTTCCGCCGTAAATCGGGACGCCGACGCGTACCGGGTTGGGCTGTACGTTCGGTGTTAAGATGCCGGCCTGTGTATTCTGCGACAAGAATCCTAATGTGATCAGTAGCGGTAGGGTTAAACTTTTCATTTTATTTCTCCTTGGTAGTTAGATGCGGTTTTGAATGAGCTGAGTTTAAAACTCAGTTTTTTCTGTCCTTTAAATAACTTAGGACGATCACAGACTCCAGCCATTTTGGAACAATGTGTTCCAAAATTGCTGGAACAGATAAAAACTATAAAAAACACGAAAAACGACCTTACGAGGCTCGAACCGAAGCTAAGCAGGGCCTTTTTTCGTCATTAGACATGACAGTCCGGTAATAAATTCACTGCAAAACGACACTTTAAAAATCTTCAGGCTGTTTTGGGCGTCTTTCGTGTATAAATAGGTCTCGAATTCAAATTGATATCTTACAAAGAGGATTTATGAAAACCACTTCTTATACTGTTGCGCTGGTCACTTTGTTCTCTTCACTGCAATTAATGGCGGCTTCGCCGATCAAAAAAGCGGTCAGCTTTGAATTCGATGCCCAAGGTTCTTGTATCCAATTAAGTTTAAGTCAGGATGCGCGTCCTAAAACAACTGTTAACGGACGCTTGCAAAACTCTTACGTTTCTTCAACTCAATATTTAGATGGCCGCCCACGTATCGAAGTCGAGCTGGAGCAAGATAATTTACCGGCTTTGCGTCCTGATCAGCAAACTTATTACGATAGCCGCTTAGATCATCATTCAATTACTCAGCTTAATGTGATTTTAAATGCAGCCGGCGATCAAGTTGATCAAGTTGAATATCAGCGTTACCAAGACATCGACTACGGAT
>JANPAD010000460.1:0-3167 GCA_031429735.1 Bdellovibrio sp.
ATCTAGTTTTGTTCGAAAATAATCAGTTCGTGATGGCGGGCATCGTTGAAAAACAGCAAAATCTTTTCTATTCATTTACCGAACAGACCAAATGTCTACTGACGTTAAATTTCGAAATTTCTCATTTGCATAACCATCCCGCGATGAATGAGTTTTTGTTAGTGCAAAACGCAGATGTTGAGTCGATTGATGACAACTGGTTTGTCGTGCAAGAAAGCCCTGAACGTTTGGCTGTCACTTTCTATGTGCCTTTACAAATGAGTTCAAAGGAAAAGTTTGTTCAGTTTATGCAGACTCGGACAAAACAACTGGTCGAAGAGCGCTTCAGCACTTTTAAAATCAACAGTTACCTGGGCCACAGTTTGTCGATCGGTAACGGTTTTTATTCGCACAAAGCACGATTACGCTTTAAAAAGAACGCTGTGCTGGTACCGAGTTTTAAATTTTGGTCGGACTCAGATATCGGAACCTATCTTAAAAAAATTATTCAAACAAAAACATCTATTCCACCTACACCACAGCCGCCGGCTCCAACAACTCAAGAGGCTCCGATATGATTTCAAGATACAGCACTGCTCAAATGACCCGTCATTTTGCTCCTGAACAAAGATTTGAATTCATGAAGCGTGTCGAAATTGAATGTGCACTGGTTCAAGCCGATATGGGATTGATTCCGAACGCCGCTGCACTGGATATCCGCAAAAAGTCAAAATTTCAAATCGAGCGTATTTTAGAAATTGAAAAAACGACCAAACACGACGTCATCGCTTTTGTCAGTAATATGGCTGAAAACGTGGGTGCGAACGGTAAGTATATTCACTACGGTTTAACCAGTTCAGATGTGCTGGACACAGCCTTAAGTCTGCAACTTTCAGAGGGGCTTGAGCTTATTTTAGCAGAAGTCCAAAAGCTGCGCCTTGTTTTGCAGAAATTGATTAAAGATCATCAAAATACAATTTGTTCGGGCCGCACCCACGGTATATTTGCCGAAATTACCACCTTCGGCTTTAAGATGGCCGGTTTTTTGTCTGAACTAGACCGTAACATTGAACGCGTTGAAAACGCCCAGGCCCAGATTGAAATCTGTAAGCTTAGCGGCGCGGTCGGCACTTCATCCGCTTTGCCGGTTGAGTTCGAGCAAAAGGTCGCCGAAAAATTGGCCTTAGGGGTCGAGCCATTCGCCACGCAAGTGATTCCGCGCGATCGTCATCTTGAAGTTTTAACGGCGTTAACATCGCTTACGACTGGTTATGAGCGCCTTGCGGTTGAACTACGACACTTGCAGCGCAGTGAAGTTTCTGAAGTGATCGAAGGTTTTACTCCGGGTCAAAAGGGTTCGTCGGCCATGCCCCATAAGAAAAATCCGATCAGCGCTGAAAATCTGACGGGGCTAGCACGCTTGATGCGTGGCTATGTTCAGGCGGCCTATGAAAACGTACCGTTATGGCATGAGCGCGACATCAGTCACTCATCAGTTGAGCGTGTTATTTTTCCGGACGCATTTCAATTGTCACATTACATGACGTGCCGTCTGCATGATCTGCTGAAAGGCCTGTACGTCGATAAAAAACAAATGCTCAGCAACACCCAAAAACTGGGCGGCGTTTTGTACTCATCTCACTTGCTGTTACATCTGGTGCAAAAGCACAGTTTGCCGCGTGAACAAGCTTATGAACTTGTACAAGGCTTATCACATTCGTTAAAAGACGGACAGCACTTAAAAGAACTATTATTAAAGGATAATAAAACAAAAAAATATTTTACGAAAAAAGATGTTGATCAGATTTTTTCAGGTGAAAAACATTTAGCCGCGATCCAAAAACGATTTAAAACCTACTTATAAGGGATTCACATGCCACAAGAGTTACTGTACGAAGGAAAAGCTAAAAAGATTTTTGCAACCTCAGACGCAAACGTTCTTTTGATGGAATTTAAAGACAGCCTGACCGCATTCAATGCCCAGAAAAAAGGGCAGTTTGCCGGTAAAGGCGCTTTGAACTGCAAAATCTCGACTTTGATTTTCAAGTTGCTGAATCAAAATGCGATTCCCAATCACTGGCTTAAAACTGAAGACGAAAACCACATGTCGGTGCAAAGAACCAAAATTATCCCGCTTGAAGTCGTGGTTCGTAATATTTTGGCCGGTTCACTGGCTAAAAAACTGGGCCGTACTGACGGTGAAGTTTTAAAACAGCCGGTCGTTGAGTTTTACTATAAAGACGATGCCTTGAACGATCCATTTGTGAATGATGATCACGCGGTCGCGATGAACTGGGCGACTGAAGCGCAGCTTGATCTTATGAAACTGGAAGCGCTGAAGATTAATCAAATTCTGATCCGTTTGTTTTCTGAGGCTCGGTTAAAACTTGTCGATTTCAAAATTGAATTCGGTGTGAATTCAGTCGGCCAACTGATATTATCAGATGAAATCAGTCCGGATTGCATGCGCCTCTGGGACATGGACACAAATAAAAAAATGGATAAAGACCGGTTCAGACAAGACTTGGGTGCCGTAGATGAGGCCTACCTTGAAGTATTTGAACGTATCAGCAAGGGAGCCGCATTATGAAAATTGGAATAAAAGTGATGCCAAGGGACGTGATTCTTGATTCTCAGGGACGAGCCGTCGAACAGTCGATGGTTTCGAACGGGTTTAAAACTCTGACCTCGTGCCGAGTCGGCAAGTTTATCGAACTTGAAATCTCAGCAAGCGATCAACAAACAGCGCAAGCCGAAGCTGAACGAATGCTGAAAGAAGGCGGGCTGTATAATCCGCTGATTGAAAAGTACGAAATAGTTTAAGAGACGGGGATGGCTTTGAAAATAGGTTTAACACGGTTTTTGGGTACGAATTGCGATGACGACATCAAAAAATGGGTCGAGCTTAAATCACATCAAGCGACTTATCTTTGGTATCAGGATCAATTCGATATGAACGATTATGACATGGTTATTATCCCGGGCGGATTCAGCCATGGAGATTATCTCCGGTGCGGAGCTTTAGCCGCTAAAACACCGGTCATGAAATCGGTCCGAGACTTTTCCCTTAAAGGTAAACCGGTTTTGGGTATCTGCAACGGCTTTCAGATTTTATGCGAAGCCCAGCTTTTGCCCGGCGCTTTACTGCGCAACAAAGGTTTAAAGTTTCGGGACGGCTTTGTTGATTT
>JANPAD010000461.1:0-5776 GCA_031429735.1 Bdellovibrio sp.
ATTGCGAAATGAAAATCTAATTGAAAATAAAAGACTCGTCAACTGCTCGGCTTAAAACGTCGGTCTTATGGGTAGAAGATCAGCGAATTCACAGGGTTTTTAGCTTTTTTTGCCCTGTTTTTAGTCAGATACGAAGTCAAATCGACTAAACATGGCCCAACCCCTGAAACTGATTTAAACTGAGCTTGTGAATATTGTTCATCTGCTTTCTCAGAATCATTTAACCGGAGCCGAGGTTTACGCCAAGCAATTGACCGACGTGCAAATCCGCCAACAAATGCACCGGGTGTATCAAATTTCAAACGGTTTTTTTACGCCGACCTTGGCTGAAAAAATTCAACTCGATGTCGAAACAAAGTCAAAAATCCAGTTTTATAAAAACGTGCGTTGGCTGCGCGCTTTCATTCTTCAGAATCACATTCATGTCATACATAGCCACTCCCGTGCCGCTGCAAAACTGGCTTTCTACGCAACTTTGCGCACGGGCACGGCCCATGTCAGTTCGGTTCACGGCCAACAGCACAGCTCATTTTCAAAAAAGCTGATGAATCAATACGGTGAAATGATCATTGCTGTCTGTCAGAATGTTCGCACTCACCTTCAGCGCGATTTCGGCTATAAATCTGCGCGCATTAAGTTTGTTCCGAATTTAATCTCTGAAGAAAAATTTGCGTTCACAGAAACTCAGCAACTCAAACGCCCTCTGAAGATCGCGCTCGTCGGCCGCTCGACAGGCCCAAAGGGTCAGCGCACTGAGCAGGTTTTGAAAGCCCTTTTTTCAGAGAGCTTTAAAGAGATTCAGTTGAGTGTAGATCTGATCGGTGCCGATCTTGCGCAGTTGCAACTGCCCGATGAAATCAAATCACGTCTCAACGCTTTCGACGTGCCTGAAATTACCGGCGAGACTTACCGCAGCTATGACCTCATTATCGGCTCAGGCCGTGTGTGTATGGAAGCCCTGATGACAGGCCGGCCTACTTTAGCCTTCGGTGAAGCCTGTTACTTAGGCCTGATTGCGCCTCATAATCTTGAAGCAGCCACTGAATCGAATTTCGGCGACATACACCCCGATTCAAACACCCCGATATTGAATTCGTCTGAATTTAAACTCGATATCATGGCGGCGTTTCATATACAGCGGGGGGAACGCAGCCTTGATTTAAAAAAATTAGCCGACATGACCCGCTCAATCTACGGGACCGAGCACGTCGTACCGCAAGTTCAACGAGTTTACGAATCGGCGTACTTTCTGAAAAATCATCCGAGCTGGTTTCCGGTGTTGATGTACCACAAGGTACCTGAACAAGAGCTTCAAACTCAGCATAAAATATTCGTGACTCGCGATAACTTTAAAAAACATTTGGAGTATTTTAAAAGTAAGGGCTTTACGGCATTAACTTTTTCAGAACTGGCGCTTTACCGCAAAGGCGATATCAGTTTTAAAAGCTTTCCGCGAAAACCTCTTGTGCTTACTTTTGACGATGGCTACCGCGACAACTTGGTTAATGCGTCTCCTCTTTTAAAAGAATTCGGTTTTAAAGCCCAGCTTTTTTTACTGGCCGATAAAAATATCAATCACAATAGCTGGGATGTCGGATCTAACGAACCGGCGCACGAGATCATTTCAGGTTCTGAGCGCTTGGCCTGGAAAGATTCGGCCTTTGAAATAGGTTCGCACGGATTCAGCCACCAAAAGCTGACAAGCTTAAACGAAGCCGACGCCTTGAAAGAACTGACTGAATCAAAACATGCACTTGAAGACGAATTCAAACAGCAAATGAACGTCTTTGCCTTTACGTACGGAATCTCGACTGAAAACTCGCGCGAGTTGGCCCGCAAAGCCGGTTACGATTACGCCGTCAACACCGACAGCGGCGGCCTGCTGCTCGAAGAAGACCCTTACGCTATTTTCAGAGTGAATATGTTTCCGAACGAAAGCCGCTGGTCTTTGTTTAAAAAGACTTCAAGCTGGTACCGCCGTTATTATTTCTTCAAGCGTAAAAAATAAAATTACTTACCGGCGTTTTTCATCAACAAGCCGTCATGGGCTTGGGCCTGTGAGCGTAACATCGCTTCAAACTCAGCATTCGGTTTAACTTTCAAACCCAACTGAATGGTCGGAGCCTCTGCGGCACAGACGTGAGCGGCAGCACCCATCGACACACGCACCGACACAAGATTTGCTTTCGCATCGTAATCAAAAATAGCGAAAGACTGCATTTGACCGTCATAACCCGGGAAGCTGTAGCAGTTATCGACGTTACCGAAAACCACATCCGTCAGTTCTTTCATCGTTTTAGCAGCTAACATTTGTTTTTTAACCTGTTTATCGCTGATGAGTTTGGCAAGAGCTTTGTCTGCCTTTAAAGCCTGAAGCAAAGATTGTTCATTAACTAAAGTAACAAGGTCCGACCGCATGTCGCCATCGGCTGCACGCGCTTTACGAACGTCAGCTGTCATAAAACCATCCCAGCTTTCAGGGTGAGCCGCGCCCGGATAATAATCGTTGCCTGAAGTGCGGATCGAAACGATAGGGCCGACCGCCGAGAGTAATTTATAGTCTTCATATAAATACCCGCCGACACCGACGTTATCGGCCGGATCCGATTGGTGATCTCGAATATCCGTCAAAATATCGTAAAGGTCTTTGCTTCCGTCGTTTACCGCTACTGACATTTTTTCCCAGTTAAGAGTGTAGGTGTAACCGCCTGCTTTAAGTGTTTGCGCAGGGACCTGAGCCCGTACGGCGCTTACGAATTCTTCAGGGGTCGCTTGCGCAGAAGCGATAATTTTACCATCACCGTTCGCAATTTCGATTGCAATCGGTTCATTTGATGATTTCGTGCTAACATCGAAGCCCGCTTTGTTTTTCGCGATCAGGGTGGCGACTTGGTTTAAATCTGCAAGTGCTGCGGCCGGTGCTATCAGAGCCAAGCCGATCAATAAATTTTTCATGTATTTCTCCTGTGTCAAAATAGTTTGAAGCACAGGTTGCTTATACCGCTCTTATATAGTTCTAAAAAGTAGATAAATTGAATTGAATCCATCACTTTTAGACATATATGAAAATATATAAAAAATACAAAAAATCAGTAGCCTAAAAACTTCAAGACGGATACAGCCACCACCGCGACGCTATAAGCGACCAGATTACTTAAAAACAAATGCAGCAACGCCGGTTTCCAAGAACCCATTTCACGTTTTAAAATACCCACCGTCGATGTGCACTGAAGCGCAATCATGAAAAAAAGAAAAAGCCCAATGGTTGTGGCTGTGGTGAAGATCGGCGTCCCGTCTTCGAAGCTGGCCCGCTTCATCGTTTTTAAGAGCCCTTCGTTTCGCGTGACTTCGTCATCGGTGTCGATATTGAAAGCTAAAGCCATTGCAGAAACGAAGACCTCGCGGGCCGCAAATGCTGAGATCAGGCCAAAGCCCACACGCCAATCGACACCCATCGGTTTAAACACGGGCTCGATCGCCTGCCCCACTTGGGCCGCATAGCTGTCTTGGGCAATTTGGGCGGCTGATAATGTTTGCCCCGCTTCCACTTCTTCACGCGGAAAATTCGTACCAAACCAAAGAACAATTGAAAGAACTAAAATAATCGGGCCGGCTTTAAATAAAAAAGCTTTCGACTTATTCAAGGCCTGAAGTAAAATAGCCAACATGCGCGGTCTGCGGTAAAGCGGAAGCTCCATCATCAAACGCGATGAAGATTTATCTTCAATAAAAATCGAAATCACATGGGCCGCTATGGCGCCAACCACGATACCGCCTAAATAGAGTAAGGTCAGCACAAAGCCGGCTAAAATCGGATGCACATCACTGTACAAAAAGCTGATCATCAAAGCGTAGACCGGCAAGCGCGCCGAGCACGTCATAAATGGAATCACACTTTGGGCTATCAGTCTTTCTTTACGCGAAGAAATATTTCGTGCAGCCATAATGCCCGGAATAGCGCAAGCAAAGCCCGAAAGTAGTGGCACAAACGAGCGCCCACCCAAACCCACCATTGAAAGTGGTTTATCAATGAGGGCCGCTACACGCGCCAAATAGCCCGTGGCTTCCAATATAGCAATTCCGAAAGATAAAATAAAAATCTGTGGAATAAAAATAACCACACCACCGATAGCTGAAATTAAACCCGCACCTAAAAACTCACCTGGTAAACCGCTGATATGATCTGTTGTCAGACGAGCTAAAGCCGAAAACTGTGAATCGATGATATCCATAAACGGCTGCGCCAACCAATAGATCGACGAAAACAAAAGCGTCATAATGACAAAAAAGCAAACGAAGCCCAAAACTGGGTGCAGCAAAACGCTGTCGATGTTGTTGGTCAAAGTGAAAATAGATTTCTCTTTATTCTTTTTAATCAGCGTACTTTTGTTGAGACTTTCGGCCCAACGGATGACATCGGTCTGTTGGTCAATATTCCATTGAGGAGCTTTCACATTTGTGGCATTGAAGTTTTCGATGTTTTTAAACTCAATGGTTTCTTGAATCAGCTCTTTCAAGCCGGCGCCCAAAATGCCATCGAACAAAACCACATGACTGTTCAGTTCGCGCTTGAAAAGTTCCAGCTGTAACTCAGAACCATCGCGCTCAACCAAATCTTTCATCGTCAAAACAAACACAACCGGATACCCGGATTCAATTACCTGGCGAGCAATAAGCAAATGGCGAGACAACTGAGTGGCATCTAAGACCACGATCACCCCATTAATTTTTTCAATACGTTTGTTCGTGTTGAAAAGAACATTATGGGTGACGAGTTCATCTTCTGATTTGGGCTGAAGCGAATAAATTCCAGGTGTGTCGACAAAATGTAAATCGGCGCCGTTGAACTGGTCTGACAATGCTGATCTTAACGGGCCATAATTGTACTCGACTGTTGAACCGGGGTAATTGACGGTTTTAGATTTTGAGCCCGTCAGCCAATTGTAAAGAGTGGTCTTGCCTGAATTCGGCGATCCAACTAACGCCCATGTAGACATGAGAACTCCTCTTTGTTCAGAGCGATTCGGGTTGAGCCAAACTGCACGATGGTCACTGAACCGAATGAAATGCTTCCGACCACCTCAATCTCGAGCCCCGGGTGAAGCCCGAGGTCATAGAGTCTTTGAATCAATTCGTCATCTTGCTTTTGATTCGGCAGTTCAATTTTTTGAATCGTCAGTTTTTGCATCGGCCCAATATCGGGTATTTTGATTAAATTGACAATGAAATCCAGTCTCATTTTCAACTGGTTTTCAGGGCATTTTCATTTGGTTTTCATGTAGGTTTAAAGGCTGCTCCGCCGCTCTGAAGATCTAGAACAAATCGTAACCAAGTTTAATTCCGTAAGAGATCGCTGTGTTAGCCGGCTCATGAACCGTGTCAATACCGAGGGAGTTCGGAGGAACGTCAACCGTATCTGATTCATCCAGATACCAGCCCTCAAAGTAGGCCGAGATATGATAAGCCTTGGCGTAGACAATGCCGGCTTCCAGTTCAAGTCCATGACCGGTTTGCTTGAGGTAAACATCCTGCAGTCCGGTGACGCCTGTTTCTGTCAATTTTGAATCGATTCCGCCGTAAATAATTTGCTGGTAGGTCAAATCAAAATTCATCTGCATGTCCGAATTCAAATGAGTACGCAGACCCACACCAACAGGTATATACCCCCACAGTCCGGTGCGCTTGTAAAAACCACTGTCCGTATAATTATCGGACAGGTAACGAAATCCTAAACCGATTTTCAGTGCGAACGGCGACCCGGGACCCAGCGGTGTCC
>JANPAD010000462.1:0-18006 GCA_031429735.1 Bdellovibrio sp.
ACTAAAGTTGATCAAGTGTTGAATAATATCCGTAATTCACGTGCGACTTATGAAGACGTCCTTGAAGACCGTGCAGCCCAAATGGGTGACATGAGTGTCATCGACTTTGATGGTTTCGTCAGCGGCAAGGCATTAGAAAACGGCGCGGGCCGTGATCAACAACTTGAACTGGGTTCAAACCAGTTCATCGAAGGTTATGAAGAAGGAATTGTCGGCATGAAGATCGGCGAAACCCGCACACTGAGTTTGAAATTTCCTTCACCGTACCACTCGCTTGAATTAGCGGGTCAACCGGTTGAGTTTAAAGTGACTTTAAAAGGCCTGAAGAAAAAAGCTTTACCTGAATTGACAGATGAATTACTTAAAACAGTCGGCACGCAGCAGACAGTCGAAGACTTCAAAAAAACTATTACGGCCGACATCGAACAAACTGAAAAAAAACGAATCGAAGATAGTTTCAAGAACCGTCTTCTGAAAAAACTAGTAGAAGCCAATCCTGTTGATGTGCCCGCGTCTTTGTTGAAAGACCAAAAAGCGGCGTTGATTGAAGATTTCAAAAAACGTATGAACGACCAAGGCATGCAAGAATCAGATTTCAATTCTTACGTACAAAAGTGGGATGCTGACTTTGCTAAAACCGCTATTGAAATGATTCAATCAAGCTTTTTGATTGATAAACTGGCGATTGATAACGACCTGATCTGTAAAAATGAAGACGTTGAAAAACGCTTTGAAGAATACTCAAAACAGACCGGTATCGATATGCCGCGCATTCGCGAGTGGTATTCAAAACCTGAACAAATGAGCCGTTTGACTTACATGATTACTGAAGAAAAAGTGATTAAGCTTTTAACTGAAAAAGCGAAAGTAAAAGAAGTCGACGCTAAAGAGATTAAAGAAGAACAAAACTAGAACTTATTGTAAAAGTTAACTGATTAAAAGCCGGTTTACGCCGGCTTTTTTTATTTTTGACGTGTATAGGTAATTTTCTGGGTTCCGCCGTTGCAGCTGCCGACAACTTTTTCGTCCCTAACATCGGCATTATTGGTGACGGTCAGGGTGTAGGCGATCACACCTTTAGCTTTGAACTTCGCATCTATTTCGATTTTGAGCTCATCACAAGATTTTTTTGCCAGAGCTGGAACGGCAAACGCTAAGATACAAAACAGAGAAATAATTTTATTCATATGCCGTCCTTGAATATTTCTTTAGGTTAACTCGTGCTGCAATTAAAAACCGACCCTTTCGAGGCCGGCTATTATAGACTACTAACTGTCGTCTACTTAGAATGCTTTTTTCATTTCGTCGATGCCTTCAGTGTAATAGCTTCGAACAACGTAGTGATTAACAGTCATTACGTTGCCGGCTTTTGTAATCTTCCATACAGCGGGTTTGTCAGTTGCAGACGGAACGCAATTTAAAGTTGTTAATTTGACGATTTCAGCTTTGTAGTCTTTATCTGCACATAAATACGCCAGAACGCTGACCACTTCGCCGCAGCCAGTTGCCGCCACACCGATCATATTGTCCGGAGTACGATCTTCGCCGGCGATTTTCATTTTTCCTGCATCAGCGTGCTTCGACACAACTTTAATCGTTTTGCCGCAAGCTTTTGTATAGGCTGCAACTTGGGTTGCGATCTCTTCGTTGCCGGCGTTTGCTGCTTTTGTTTCAGCGACACCCGCTGTAGCAGTTGTCGTTGCAAAAATCAGAAGCGTAGCTGTTAATAAATTTTTCATAGTTTCTCCTTGTTGGTTTGTTGGTTCTAATAATAAAAATTAATTTGTTTTGCAGCGTTTGGCGGACACACCGGTCAAAAGCTTTTTAGCTATCAAATCTTTACATGTGTTTTGCAAAGTGTAGTCGTTGGCTTTGGCTTCATCAACGATGGCAGCACTGAGTTCAGCCGAGCATTTTTCAAGACCGATTTTTTTGGCCTGATCAATAACAACAGTATTATCAGCAGGAAGAGCGAGCGCCCCTAAAACAGCTAACTTAAGATCTTGGTCTTTACAGTCGCCTTTACCTTTTTCCCATGCGATCGCAAAAAATGGAATGGCATTCGGGGAATTCATTTTAAGACGAGTCATTTTGCCCGCCTTAAAAGCGTCTGCCGGATGCTTGTCGACCCATCTTAATAAAGCATCATGACAAAAAGATCCGTCGTAATCACGAGTCTGACATACGTTGTAATCTTCGATTTTATCTAAGGTGACTTGGCCTTTATCAAACTGCAAAGCCTGCGCACTGTTAACTGCAAAAAACAAAACCACTACTGAAATAGAGCTTAACATCATTTAAAGTCCCCTTAGCAAATAGTCCAAGTCATAAAATTTTCGAAAAATATAGGTAGACAATAGTTTGTCATCAGATTTATTTTAAATGCAAGAGTTCCACATTGAATATTTACGTTAGGATTTATTTATGATGAAGTTGTTGGCGTTAACTTTGCTTTTGTCGAGTACAAATTCTTTTGCTAAAGAAAATTTACGATATTTCGAATCTATAGACAGCCAGGCTCAGGTCTATATGCTCGAGCTTGAAGATGCAGCTCATGTACTCATTAAGCTTGATGGAATTAAACATGTCGACGCAGGGCAAGTGCTCATGTTTAACAATGAAAAAAATGAACGATACCTTGCTGTTAATGGGGCTACTGACTTTGTGTTGATTGATTACAACAAAAAAACACTAGTTGAAGGCACAGTAAAAAAATCTTGGACTTTATCAGGTCTTAATAAATTAAATGACACGCTCATTGAAAAACCTGTCCCTGCCGCTACAAAAGCAGAATTGTTAAAAAAACAATATGAAAAAACAGAGGGCGCCGGTGATTATGGTTTGGATGCAGCAAAAATTAATCAATCAGCTGAAAAAAATATACTAGATGCTTGTAAAGCTAAAATCACAGTTAAGTCCGTAGGTGTAAAACCTGCTTACAAAGTAATAGCGGTAGCACGGGGTTTAACAATGTTGTGTGCCGATAAAGACTACGCCACAGCCATAAAACAGTATAAAAATTTGACCGTTAGCGGGAGTTCAGCACCGGGGGCATCAATTCAAAAGACTGAAAGCGTTTTGACAATAACGTTAGGCAAAGATTCAGAAAACACAGCTAACAGTATCAAAAGTGCTTTAACGCAGGCGCTTTAGTACCGGGTAAAATGCCTTTGACCTATTTGCTAGTTTGAATAAAGCAAGTGGGTCTATTCGAATTTTTTGGCTCAAATTGATATGCAGCTGGCTCAACGAATTGATGATTCAGTTTCTTAAAATTAGTTCCGATACTTATACCATGAAATATTTGATCGTATTTACACTTTTTTTAAGTCAGCTTTGCATAGCCAGTTCTAAAACAACAACCGTCGCACCTAATAAAAAGACGATTACAATTTTAAAGACCAAGTTCGTACAAAAAGAAGAAAAACAAAATGCCTCACAATATTTATCCGAATATCTACCCGCTGGTGAAGATTTTGAAAATTACACCCAAATGTTTGCAGTATGGGGTTTGTTAGATGGCTCCACAATCGAATCTCAAGTTAAAGCAAAAGTCGAATTTGTAAACTCTCGTAAACCTGCAGACCCGGTGGCCAACTATACACTTTTTAAATCTGATGAAAATGGCTATGGTCTAGATTTCCTAATTTCAGAAGGACCGATCACTGAACATAATATTTGGTATTATATAAAGTAAAGGGTGGTGTCTTGGCCTACCAGTACAACCGAAGACACTACAAAGGGCAAAAAGTCTCGTCAGCTAAAGAATTTATTGAGCAAATTCCTAAAACGCGAAATCAAATTTTAGAAGTACTTAAATCAAAAAACATGCCGATACCTTCGGGCTACAAAAAGTAAGGGATAATTATGACACCAGAATATCTTATCGAACAAACTCAAATTGCGCTCGGAAACCAAGAAATACTTGGTATCGTTTTTAATAAATGTTTTCAGTATGACAACTTGATTAAAGAAGAATTTAACGGCAATTACGACGTTCTACCCGAAACCATTTATCCTTATCAAATTTCAGAGCAACAAATGGTTTCAATTGTCAAAGTTAAGGTAACACGTGATTCTCGCGAAAAATTGTATTCATTGCTTTTCATTTTTTCTAGCGAAGGGCTATCCATTAATCTGACTCACCCTGGTCATTCAAATGTAGACCCTGTTTTGTTTCAGGATGTTTATCCGCTGGCCCGCGCAAGTGTCGCCGCGAAACTAGGGACCGAAGAATTCACTTTAAAGGACACTGCAGTCGTCGGAGCCATGCTTTCAACGGGTTGGGATGAAAAGTGGGTTTGGATCAGCTCTTCGGGACAAATCGCTGAAACCGAAATCACATTTAATGCGATTGAAAATAACGGAATCGTATTTAATCTTAAGGCGGCTTAGGCCACCGTAGGTGTTAAAATTTCTTGTCAGACTTAACTGAACCGTCCGGCATATAAGTCGTTTCCTGAACGACATTTTTTGTTTTGACGCTTGTTCAGACCGAATCTAAAACTTTTCTTGAATAAGTGAGCTTCTGTTTGCCATTTTGGTACCATTCAGAGTGCTCGATTTCAAATCACGGCCCGGTCGCTTTAAGTCGTAGATACTTTTACGCTTGATTTGCCCGTCATTAGGCTAGGCTTGTAACTCGACATAAGGCCGGGTTGTTAAACAAGACGTCAGATAAAGAGCGATGACTTGTTTGTCTTTAAAGTTTAGCGTTTTAGGATGAAAAAATTATTTTCTTTCCTACTGGCAATTGGGTTTTGTTCTTATTCGTCAGCGGCAACCGCTGAAAATTTTAAGCAGGCGCCGGATGCCGTTATTGCGACAAAAAGTTTATCAAGTTTGCCTCAAGACATCATAAAAATTCCAATCTTAAAAGACCTGCTGACAGAGGATTTTGTATTTTATTATAACGATGGCGGTGCAGATTGGCTGAGTTTTAAAGGCGCGCTGGCGCGAATCTCTTTTGAGCAAAAAACGGATTGGCCTTCACAAGTTTTAGCCTGGTTGTTAAATGGTCCCGCTGAAATTGCTTTATGGAAAGGGAACGACGGAAAGTTAAACCACTTTATGGTGGTCATTGATCAAACCGGCGTTAAAGCACTAATTGAGTCGATGGTTAAATCGAACGCCGCATTTCCGAAAGATCAACAGCTAGGTGATGAAACAAGCGATACAAATAAAAGAAAAGTTCAGGTCTTAAACTTAGGTTCGGAGCGAAAAATATATCTCGCTTCTGAAGGAAATCTATTTTTTATCTATTCTGACTTGAATATGATTTTGCCGACGAACGAACGAACTTTAAAAGACCGGGTTATGTCCTTTTTCGGGGTTAGTGACCAGATCGGTGTTTTCGGACCGAAGCTCGGCAATGCGAATCATGTTTTAACTGTCAACGCCAAGTATCTAAGTTTCGGGTATCAGGCTTTTTTTGACAGTATTAAGGCCTTTCAGTTTCGTTACGATGAGCAGGGTTGGAAAACCGCTGTGTTAACTTCGACAGAGATGAAACTTCCGGATCAAAAAGATTGGTCGCAGCTTCCGCGTGGTGCTGCGTTTTGTGCGGCACTACCTGTAGACAAAAAGAAAATTGAAAGCATAATTAAGGCCGGTAACTGGCTGGAAAAAGCGGCTGATACAGCGGTCGGTTGCTGGTATCCGACATCAAAACTTTACTCTCCGGTTTTGGCTTTGCGCGGTGATTACTCGGAACTTATCCAAAACAGTGATGAATTAAGAAAGCTATTTAATTCTGTTATAGGATCAAGAGAAGCGCTTTGGAAGCCCGCTGTGGAAGAAGGCGGTCTTCCCACGCTGATTTATAAGAAAAAACTAGACGTTAAAGTGGAGAAGCAAGCTTCACAGGTTTCTTTTACGCGTGAGGTAGGCGGCCGTTTTGGATTGTACAATTCCAAAAAAAGCAGCGATTCAGCAAAGCTCGGTTCGAAACGATTCTTCAGAGTCAAATTAAGCGTTACGCCAGGCTCAATTCTTTTTTCACCTGATGACCAGTTAGTGGATCAGAGTTTGAACACGATAGCGGGCAAATTTCCATCTATGCAAACGATGATGTCATCGAAGTCGTCCGGCGTTTCGATTTTTGTTTCGCCGGAGGCACTAGCAAAACTGGCTAAAAGCAGCATGCTCGAAAGCTTACCTCAAGCACAAGAGTCGATTTTCCGTGGAGCTGTTTCTAAACATCTGTTTCCTAATTTAGACAAGTTTGCAAAGCGCCCAGCGCAAACAGCATCACTTGGTGCGGCCGATGACTCAAATCAAAGTGCTGTGGGGCTTCGTTGGAAGACGCTTGACTGGGTTTCAAATGCGGCTAAGTAGCTTTATTATTATTTTCAATTTCATTTTGTGGAGCGGTATTTGTGGTGCAGTGCCCTCGCCGGACACGCGACCTTTAACTCCTCAACAGATCAAATTATTTCGGACATGGATTGTGACAGTTGTTGAAGATCAGGTCAGTCGCGGAGCTAATCCGCGCTGGCATCACCGCGACTGCGCGGGCCTATTAAGATTTGCAGTTCATGAGTCATTAGCGAAACACGACTTGGCATGGCGGAAGGCGAACGGATTTTTAGGTAAACCGTTGCCGGCTGAAATCAGTTTAACAGACAACGAAAAGCAAATATTTAAACTATGGAAAACTGATCAGGAAAAAAAATCAGAATTCGTAAGGGCGTTACCGCTGGTTCAGCGTAATGCTGAATTTATCGGTAAGACGATTGAACGCATCGAGCCAGGCGACCTGCTATTTTTTGATCAAGGTGACGAACAACATATTATGATATGGACAGGCCGGCGAATCATTTACCATAACGGCCACCGGCCGCTCAAAAACGAAAAGACGAAAGATCAAGGGCTCCGTGTTGTTTCAATCGAAGAACTGATGAACTTTTCAGATTCCAGATGGCAACCACGCATTGAAAACCCTAACTTTGTCGGTTTTTATCGACTCAGCTTTTTACAAAAGACCGCAAGTCATGAAGAAGGAACTTTATGAAATACCTATTGCAGATTTTTATTCCCCTGTTTCTATTACCGCTTTCTTCATTCGCCTACGATATTAATCCCAGCGGTTTTTCACTTTATTCCGGTGGCGAATTTTATGTTTTAACAGACGGTGTCTTTTCGGCCGACCAAAATATTGAAGTTCGTTTTGAAGGTGGCGGAAACACAGCGAGTCTGAAGCCTTACGGCGGTGTTGATGTGCGTTTGTACCAAATTCCGAAGCCGCTCGATTTTTTAGCGGCACAAAAAAATCTGCATCGGCCAAATGTGAAGGCGAACGAAAGCGGCGAAGGGTTGGCGAATGTTTTGTCGTACCTCTGGGATAGTTGGTATAAAAAAACCCGTTTAGCTTGGCAAAGAATTTTTTCTCCCGAGATACGTGCGACAGCCGTTCAACAGGTTCCCGAGTTGCAGCAGACAGCAGCGCATACTTATCAAACTAAATTCAAAAATGAACTTCAATTCTCTCCTTTAAAGGGCTATGAATTGGTCGGGTCTTTCCGTTATCCGATTTGGCAGGCCAAGGTCAACCAACCTCAAAAAAGCACGGTGCTTGAAGGCAGCTCGAGTAACTTTATTGAAACGAAAGAAGGCAACGTTATTTTACCTTTGGGTAAGCGCAAGCCGGGGCTCTATTTAGTAGAAGCCATGATCGGAACTTACCGAGCCACGACATTAGTTTTCGTCAGTAATTCAATTTTAGTCACCAAAGTTTCTCATCAGCAAGCCTTCGTTTGGACGGTCAATGGTCAAACCGGAGAAAGTTACGCCGGTACAAAAATAATGTTAACGGATGGTGTCGGAATATTAGATAAAGGGACGGCCAACTCTGAAGGAGTCTTTACAACCAAACGCTCTATTCCTGAAAGAAGCTTTGCGTTAGGCGAAGATAAAGAAGGCGGCGTTTCAGTCAGTGAAAACTTCTTTTACGATTCAGAAGTTTTGCAGTCCAAAATTTATGTTTTCACCGATCGGCCACTCTATCAACCAGGCGATACCGTTAACGTTCGCGCTTTTGGACGCGAGCTTAAACGAGTTGGCGATACAGAAGTATGGAATTCACTGGCGGGAAAGTCCGCTTCGATCTCGGTTGTTGATGCTACAGGTTTAACCCTGTTTACAAAGCCGATGGATTGGGACGGTGCTCATGGCGGAGATGCTCAACTGAAACTACCCGATGCGGCCATCACCGGCGGCTACACACTTAAATTAAATGTTTTAAATGAAGTGTACACGGCCGCTTTTCGAGTGGCTCGCTTTACAAAGCCTCATTTCGACTCGAGAATTGTTTTTGATAAACCGGCCTATAAAGTCGGTGAAGCGGTCAAAGGAAAAGTCATTTTAACATATCCTTCCGGTCAGCCGGTTGTCAGTGCTGATGTTGACTTACAGCTTCGGGCCGAGCAAATGTCGATGTTTGAAGGGTCCTACAGTTATACTCGCGCTATGGCGGTCGAGCTTTCAAAGAAATCTTATAAAACTGACAGCCGCGGACAAATTTCATTCACGTTTCCACCGGCCACGAAGCCTTCACGCTACATCGCAACGTCGAGATCATTAGATCAAGGTGCGTTTCGAGTTTTATCAAAAAAAGAAGTGCTGATCGAAGGGTATCTCGAAACGTTTGTTCTATCTTCGGAGTACAGCTCAACTCAGCCCGGAGTTCCGGTCAAAATGAGCTATGTCAGACAGGGTAGCGAGACCGATGGTTTGCAAGCTTTAGCAAAGTGGCAGGCGATTCGTCTTGAAGATCGTACAACCGTTTCAGGCAAAGTGCAGGCTGCTGACCGCGGTGAATTTGAAATGAAGCTCGAAAAACCCGGTCACTACGTCGTTCGCGTTGTAGATATCAACGGAGTAACGCGCGGTACTCGTTCGCATGTTGTTTTAGGTGACGGTTTAAAAAGTGTGACCGGTCAGGTCGAAATTTTAGCCGACAAAGAAAGCTACTCGAAGGGTGATACAGCCCAGTTGCTTTTGACTTTTCCGTTCAAGGCTGAAGAAGCCTTGCTAACGCTAGAAAGAAACGATGTGGCCGCTTTTGGACGGCTATCAGGGCGCGGCGATTGGTACAGTGCAAAGCGTTTGAACGAGTTTCAATGGCTTGTTCAAGTTGAAATCGTAGAAAAATATTCTCCAAATATTATTTTTTCAGTGGCCTATGCCAGAAACAACGAATTTGGTTTTCAAAACAAAGGTTTGGTCGTCAAAAAACCGATGATTGATATTCGCTTTAAAGCAGATAAAGAATCCTATGCCCCGGGCGATAAAGTCGTCGTTCAGGTTGAAACGTCAGTGCAGGGTAAGCCCCTCTCGGCGCTTGTCGCCGTGGGAGTCGTCGACGAAATGATTTATGTCTTGCAACCCGAAATTGCGCCGCCCATCGGTGATTTTTTTCATTATCAACGAAGAAATCAAGTGCGAACGACTTCATCACTTTCTTTTTACTCTTTTAACCCGGCAACTTCTAATATTGTTGTTGAGCGTCCCGCAGCGGCTGCCGACCGCGACATGAAGTTAATGCAAGAACGCTGGCGGCGTGATGCACAAGACACCGCTTTTTGGAATGGCCGATTGAAAACCGGCAAAGACGGAAAAGCGCAGTTTGAATTCACTATGCCGGATGCGCTCACACGATGGCGTATCACCGGACGAGCGATCGCTTTAGGTGAGGGCCACTTAAGTCAGGTCGGAGAGAGCAGATCATTTTTAGTTTCCGCTAAAGACTTCTATTTAAAGTGGACGGGTCCAGTGCGCTTTCGTGCCGGAGACCAACCTCGGCCCGCGCTCGTGGCTATGAACACAACAGCTCAAGATGTTGAGTCTGAAATTGTACTGCAGGGAAGTAACGACTATCGCTTTGCACAAAAGATGAAGATGAAACCGGGTGCGAATACGATAATTTTAGATTCTTCCCCTTTAGATACCCAAACGGTAAGCGCTGAAATTAAAGTCGATGGAAAAACCGTTGATGCGCTTCAATTCGAGCTTGATTTCATTGCCGGTGGCTGGGTTGAAAGACAATCACAAGCCGTGGTGTTAACGCAGGCAAGTACCTTGAAAATTCCGAGTGAGGCAAAAAATGTGCGTCTCAAGATTTTGCCCGTCGCCGGTTTTCAATTCATGAGAGTCGTCGATGATTTGCTCGAATACCCATGGGGATGTGTCGAACAGACTTCAAGTCGGTTGATTCCATTGACGATGGCCGTAAAGGCTTTGGAGTCTTTTGGCGGGACTTCAAATATTACCCTTCAACTGCGTGACCGAATTGCCAACGAAAGAAGGCGACTTGTTGCGATGGCGGGTCCTAGCGCTATTTTCACTTGGTGGGGCGATCAAACGGGCGAAAATTTGCTTTTAACGGCTCATGCTTACTATGCCGATTCTCGGGCTTCAGCGTTACTTGGTATTCAAGTGCCGCAAGAAAACTGGGAGCACTTACTCGATATATACTCTAAGTCTAAAACCACTTTGTACTTCGATCGCGCGTACACTCTTTGGGTTTTATCTAAATTAGGTTTGCCAGTCGGTGAGCAGGCAAAAACTCTTTTAAGTGAAATGCAAAATCTTAAAACTAAAAACCCAATCCAAGCTTGGCCGACAAACAGCAGTATTTTTATAGATAATCCGGCAGATGACCCCGCGTTAGCTCTCCTTATTCTCGGTTCGGTGGCTCATAAAGCCAATTTACCGTTAAGTGTGAAAGTGAAGGCTGAATTAAATGGGTTGGCAAATCTAGTCTCGGATTCTCCGGGCTACAGTGCAGCGGCCTTGCTTTACAAAGTTGAATCTAAATTACCGGTCGATGCCGTCGGTGAAGCTGACAAAATTTTAGGTCGAGTACGTTTTGAAACGCCGACGATTGATCGTTCAATGACACTTTCATTTATCGAGCAGGCTTTACCGCAGGCCATTTCCATCAAAGAAACTCTTAAAGCCATTTCAATTGGAAACAGTTGGCAGCCCGATGTTAAATCATCAGTCTTGAGCTTTTCATTAAAGAAATCGGTCAAAAAAGGAGTTCCGCTTTTGTTGCCTGCTGTACCGAACGCGGTTGGCGAGGTTTCATTTGATTCGGCAGAAACACCAAAATCTAATTTGAACGTTTCGATTTCACGGCATCTTTATAGATTAGACCTCACAGACACCGGGTCGAGTGACGATAGTTCGGAAGAGGGCGATTTGCTCAATCTTCATGAGGTAGGTGAAAACGAAACTATTGATTCGAGAGCCTTGTATCTTGATGAGTTTACATTAGCGCCGAAACCCGATGCCGATCTTCATTTCTTACTTCTTGAAGCTCCCTTGCCGACCGGTGGTGAAGTCGATTCACAATCATGGGGTTTAAGTTTCGGTGACTTAAAACCTAACTTTACTGAGGCGCGCGCGATGAGCAATGGAATGGGTTACGCTGTGCCGATTGAAACTCTCAACGGGGAAATGAAATTTCATCAGCTTGTCAGGTTCAGCAGCAGCGGAAAATTTTTAGTTCCAAAGGCCAAATTGTTCAACATGTACCATCCTGCCCAAAAAGCCTACGAAGAAGGGACCATGCGGCGTGAGATTACAGTTAAGTAATCAGCCAGGCTGGTTTTCTATTTTGGTTCTGGTCAGCTTGTTGATGCTGCCAGACGTCCGAGCGGACATTCAGTCTCGTGCACTCCAGGTGCGTGTGCTCGAACCTGGAGAAAGCATCGCTGTCAACTCGCCGCTTACGCCACTTGGAAGTTTATGGAAGCTCTACGTTTACGCTTACCAAGTTGAAAATCAGTTACCGGAATTGACCTACACGTGCTCGGGCCAAGATCCTGAAGAAATATTTTGCTGCAAGCCAAAAGAAACTGTCGCTCGCGACCGCGCCCTAGCCCAATCTTGCACACCTTACTTTTTGGAATCGGTTAAAGGGGTTGGCAATAAACAATGGGCTGATTTTTGGCAGCGTAAAATAAATAAAGTCCCGCGCTGGCTGACCGATTTACAAAATTTAAAACCTGAACGACGGGTACCTGTTGACGAAATTCTTTTTACGCTTTTAGAAATTCGTCAAAAATTTTCGCAAAGTGACCGGATTGTTGCGGGTGTTGCCGGCACTGTTTTGCAAGGCACAGCTCGAAATGCTTTAAATACTTGGGGAAGCACGCTTAAAGTTAAAACCTACACCTGGCGCGATACCGAAACAATGGCCGCCACGGACGGAACCGCCGACGCTCTTGGATTTACCGGCGGCTTCGCGGGCTGGCTGCCGGATGGTGCCGCTATTTGGGTTTCCGGTGCCGGGCATGGTCGAGATTTCTTCTTGTCGGAACTCAAGGGACTGGTTAATTCGCATATGCAAAAATCTGATACAGACTGTGTGAATGTGAACTATTTTTCACAATATCCCATTAAAGCCGTTCAAAGTGAAAGTGATCGGTTGACCGGTCTTGTTAAAATTAAATTTAAAAATGGTAATCAAGTTGAGTTCAACGGTGATGGATCGTTAGTTGTAAATAAAGTCGGAAAGCAAATCAAAATTTCCGGACAAATGGGTTTAAACGAATATGTGGCCCGCGTGATTGACCGAGAAATTCAACCGACACCTCTTGAAGCAGCACGTGCCTTTTCATTGGCGATTAGAACTTTTTTGATTCAAAACTCGCAGTTTAAAAACGGCTGCAGAACTATTTCAGATTCATCACATGCTCAACGCGTAAGTCCTTCAGCCGCTTCAAGTGCTGCGCTGGCTATTGCTCGTTGGTCCGAAGGACTATTTTTAGAGGGCGTCGATCAATTGAGGTATCACTCTAACAAAGAAGGCGTGAACCGCATGTCGTGGGTTAAAGCTAAAAGTTTAGCAGAATCAGATTTTCGCATGACTGAAATTTTAAAGTCTGCTTATCCGACCTCGACGATTACTTTCGGAAGTTTGAATCAAGCCTATGAATGTAGGCCTAACGTCATGACTGAAAAATGGATATCGCAGCAGTCAAAGCAATGGTGGCGCCGACTTGATCGCGAGGCGGGCTTTGAAAGGCCGACTCAGCTTAAGATATGTCAGAGCAACTATCTTCAAAAAGGAATTACTTCGAGAGTGTTTTCTCACCCGCAAGCACAGCAAATTTTTGTGCCGCATGTGTTGAACCACGATGACGAAGTTTCTGTATTGCACGAGTATCTACACATCGGATTTCGCTTTCACCCGCGCGGTCAAGATGAACTGTTTGTTGAAAATATGGCCCGTAAATTACTGGAGGAAGAATGATTTTAAATTTTCTAAAATATGTGACCATCGGCGTCTGCGGCATTTCGTCCGCGGCGATAGCGCAAGTCAAAATAACGAATCCAAACCGCGGATGGCGGGTAGCAAGTGGACCTGTTGATACACAGCAAGAGGTGCACTATCCGGCATCTAGCGTAAACGCTTCAGACAAACAAAATGCCGACCAACTGATTCGAGGCGATATCTTGTCCAATCGAAAGTCAACCGAGCCGATGACCTTGATTGTCAACGGACTCGATATGCCACTGCAGCCTAACGGGGATACCTTCGTGCGGCCCTATGCTTTCGGCAAAGGTTCCAATTCGGTCGAAATCAGATCGGGAAAGGACCGCCACGCAGTTCAGTTTTACGAAGCAAATCAGACAGTAACGCCCGCACGACTCAGAGTTTTATTATCATGGGATTCCGACGGCACCGATCTTGATCTTCATTTGGTGACGCCGGATGGACAGCACTGCTACTACGGCAACCGCACCATACCGAATGGAACTTCGCTTGACGTCGACGTAACGACCGGTTGGGGACCTGAAATTATTTCAGCTCCTTCTCCTGTCAATGGAACTTATCTTGTTTATGTTAATTACTACGGTTCCGGAAAGTCGAATCAAGAGCTGACGACGGCGAAAATAAGTATCGTCAGTCATGCCGGAACTCCCGATGAAAAAATCGAATCCTCGTTAGTGCCGTTGCGCGCACCTGGAGAAGTCACTTTAGTTAAAAGCTTTAAGTATCCGTGATCAGTTGGCCGCGTCGAATTGAGATAATTTCTCTCGACCAAGCTCATGTTTTTTTTCGATCTGTTGACCCTTTTTAACGATAACGGTTTAATACTCTAAACCTATCAGCAATTTTATCCTAAGGAGACGCTTTGAAAAATAAAATGTTACTCGTCCAACTTTGTGCACTGTCGATTTTCGGACTTGGCTGCTCTTCTGCACCGGTCACGCAAAGCAAGTTTAAAGAAGACCAAGTTATCGGTCGTTCTGATGGCCGCTCGAGTCGCCCTGATTGGGTTACTGAAACCGTGAGTGTTCGCCAAAATGGTTCTAAAATTCAATTTATCGGTGTGGCCGAGGTGCCGGCTGACAGCCGAACGCAAGCCGCTTTCAAAATGTCAGACTCGGCCGCTCGTGGAAACATTGCAAATAAAGTTGAAACCAATATCACTAAAATAGTTGAAAATGCCGAATCAGGCATGAACATGGAAGATCAATCCTTAAAATCGTTGATTCATGAGATGAGCCAGGTGTCACTTAGTAATGTTGATGTCCGTGATCGCTACTGGGAAAAAGTCGAAAGAACATCTTCGTCCGGCAACGCTTCAGCAGTTATGAAATCGTTTTCATTAATTGAAATGGATAAAGAAGAACTACTGAAACTTATCCTGGATAAAAAGAAAACAGCATCAACCGGGGGCGATTTAAAAAACCAAGTCGAAAAAATTGTACGTTCGCAATGGGAATCGGCTAGCCTTTCTGAATGATTTTCAAAAATAGAATTTTCGTTTTAATCATTTTAGCGGCTTCTCAGCTTTTTGCCGGCGAGAAGCCGTCTTGGTTTGAAGGCGACAATAAAAATTCAAAAGGCTTCAACTTTTTTTGTGAAGCCAGCGTCGACGATAAATCCGATAAGGGTGAACGTACCGCTTTAAGCGCGGCCGAGGCCGAGTGTTCACGAAAAATGTGTATGCTTTTCGGCGTTGAAGTCGACTACCAACAAACTTCTCGTGAAAATCTAAAAGAAGCCGGTATCGACAGCGTCATTAAGGAAAGCTGTCCGAAGGTTCGAATCGTCGGACGAGTAACACGAAAAAAAAGTGTCAGTTGTGAAGATGGAATTTGTCTGGCCTATGTTTCACAATTTTATCCGATCTCTGAATATGAGTCTGAAAAAAAGCGGCTTAACAATCCAGCCATCGTCAAAGAGTTGGAAAAAACGATCATCATTCGCGAAGGCAATGAAACGTTCAAAGACCCGAAAGTTTGCCGAAAAGTTATGAAAGATTTTAGTGAAGCGCATGGAGTTACAAAACAACAAACCGATATTCGTCGAAAATTGTTAACACAAGCCAAATCAGATTGTGCAGGCCTCGATTACCGTAATAGCGATTTACAAAGCGAACTGACCGGTTACATTTTTGCCAACGTAACGAAGAGAAGTGTCAGTTTTGCCCAAATGGCAAATCAGGGCTTAATGACCCAACCTAATTTTTTAGCTAAGCTTGATTATTTGCTCCAACTTGAAAGTCAAGATAACGAAGTCAGTGCAGCTGAAGCTAAAAAAATTCTCCGTTACAACTATGACGGTCTTTTTTACCGTGAATTTCCAATGATTGGGTCTGAGGGTTATAAAATGCCCGGCGGACAGATCGTAAAAAATCATCCGTATCTTGAAGAACTCAAAACATGTGATATTCACGCAGAGGTTGTTAAAAAGTGGCCTAAAAACTTTACAGACGACGTTACGATTTGTATGAAACGTTCAGGCGGAGATGGTGAAGACTGCCAATCAACTTCGGTTATCATGTTGAGAGCCTCTTACGCAGGTTGTGTTTGTAACTTAGGAGATCCGGCGCGGGCTTCAATCTGTACGGGTCAACTGCTATCGCATATGAATGCCGACTGCCCTCAGCAAATGACCGAACAATGTTTTAGATCGATGTCGAAAAGAATTACTGAGTTTATGAAAGCCAAAATGCACGAAACCGAAGGAAAAAAATGAAAAAACTAGTTATGCTACTTCTTTTTATATCAAATTCAGTCCTTGCTGCCGAGACGTGCAGTTCATTGGTAGCAACAGCCGAGAACTTAAGTGATCAAGCTAATTGGGGCAAAGCCACCGAAGTGGCTAAAAAAGCGGTTAAAGCATGCGCGGCCGAAAAACAGAAAACCGCACGTCCGCACATGGTGCTTGCGACAGCCGCCAACGCGGTTGAAGATTATCAAGAAACTATTTTTTGGTCAGGCGAGGCTCTAAAGCAAGAGTCTGATCTGCCTTTGGCCTATATGGATATGTGTGCCGGATACATGGGACTCAATAAGTTCGATGAGGCTATTGCGGCATGCAAAAAAGGCCTGAAGAAAGAAAATCAATGGAGCGCAAAAATAAACTTCAATACGGGGCTCGCGCTATTTAAAAAATACGTAGGCCTTGAACAATTTAACAAGGTTTCTGAAGCTGAACCTTATTTCAAGGCCAGTCAAAAAATAGATTCCAAAATACCTGATAATTATTATTATATCGGTCTCATTAATCAGACCGGCAACAAAATGGCCGAAGCCCAGGCTCAGTTTACAAAAGGTTGCGAGCTCGGACATCAAAACTGTTGTAAGAGCAAAGCCGAGTTATCTGCGACTGCAGCGGTTGAACCTTCGGTAAAAAGGACGGCTACGCCTAGCCCGAATGCGGCCCCTTCTTCGGAAGCTGAAGTCAAACTTTGGCAAAAAATTAAAGAAGGCTATATGAAAAAAGGCGTTCCGCCGGCTTCGGTTGATAAAGTCATAGCAGATTTAAAAAACAATCTTTCTGCATTGACGCCCGAACAGCGTATGACGGCTCTGAAAAGTATGGCGGATAGCCTGTAGGTCTTATTTATTTGCCCGCAACTTCTTTTTCTTTGAAGTTTCGGTAAAATCTGAAAACATCCGGCTTGCTCACGTTGACTAGAGTTAAGCCGATCATTTTTTGTATATATGGAATTTGTTCTAATTTGTTCCAATCTTTATGGGCATCTGTCATTTCACGATCTGGAGTCGGGCCTGAACTGTTGCCTATGACAGCTAAAGCAAAAGGTGATGTCTTGCGAAGCTCTGCGGAAAACCAATTGGGGTCATTATAGGAATCGCGAAGTTGTCCGAGGCGACATTTACCAAGAGTCGCTTTCAGTGCTGTCGCTAACGGAGCAAATACTTGAGGATCAGATTTACCTAGCAAGGATTTGTCAAAAAGCATGTTCCATCCGCTATCTCGAAGACCTGCACAAAGTGGAATTGTACCCTTTGAACTTAATAAAAACCGTTCAATAGTTTGATTTGATGTGAAGCGAAATCCGACTGTACTGGCCGACCAGACGGCCCTTAGTTTATCTATTTCTTGATTTGTTGGAATAAAAAAATCAGTGAAGTCTTTACCTTGTGAGTTTAGATAACTTAGCATTATACGCTCTTGTCGTAGTACAGAAATACTTAACATTATAGCAACGACAGATTCTTGACTTGCTATAAGGTAAGCCCATTGTCGAACTTCTTGAAAAGCTTGTTTCATACTGGGTTCATTTAACCCAGCAGCTAAACGAATTTTAGCCCAATGTGCAGCCTGCAACTTGGGGAGTGGCGCCATGAAGCCGGTCCAACCAGGAGTTGTGGCTATGAGCTTCTCAAGCGGGCTATCTTTTTCAAGTTCCCAATGGTCGTACTTCGAGAGTTCGGCCATCCATGAGGTGTCGATGCGCAGCGCTTTAATTTCATCGGCATGTCGAGGAAAGTCATTTTTCCACTGGTTAAGTTTCGTTACGGTTTCTTTTGATAAGGCAATTTTGGGGCCGCTTTCTTTTAAGCTAGAGTTTTCGGAATCCCAATCAAACTTTGAATTTAGCAAAACGCCTGCATTAAATTTCTGTTCAGAGGCGGGTAGGCTGTGCGGAAATATTTTATCAGTTGGGCTAGATTTCAAATCTGCTAAGTAAGCGTTGAAAAGAGCCGGATCTTCTTGTGTGGCGTCACTAAAGG